>JBGUYH010000147.1:0-12024 GCA_045118595.1 Bacteroidales bacterium
TACGATATTATGCTCTTTATGCTCAATTCTGTTTCCGACGAGGTACTCGGACAAGCAATACAACAAAGCAGAGATAATATTGTACAAATGGGATTTAACAACACCGACGAAGTAGATTTCAACATTATGTATCGAATGATTGATAATGCCTTGTTCCATCTCTTGTTCAATATTGTTGAAGCTGTTGGTATAATTTTGTTATTTACAAAGTATAAGGTTGGAATACATTTCTATATAGCATCTCAAATAGGTTTTGCATACTTGGCATATGCCACATTCGGACAAAGTTCTATAATGCAAATATTATTATGCATTGTATGGACATGGCTCTATTGGCGAACTACTCAAAAAGCCTTATCATGAATAAATTGCTTGTCGTTATCGTATGCTTATTAACTTTACAAAACGTTGTTGCCCAATACTATACTACAGGCGACGACCCTCTAAATATGCATTTGCGACAAATCAGAACCGATAAATGTCGCATCATATTCGACCGCCCGATGCAACCATGGGCAGTGCGTATAGCTCAGCAACTCGACAGCATAGCTCAAGCCGTATCGACATCGCTAGGACATACCCCACAACGCATCGATATAATGCTGCACTCGCGCGATGCATATAGCAATGGATTAGTTAGTTGGGCACCTAACCGAATGGAACTATACACATATCCACAAACCGACGGAGACTGCATACCTTGGACCACACACTTAGCGCTTCATGAATATAGGCATGTGGTACAAACATCAACACTCAACAGAGGTTTTACACGTTTTCTGAATATTCTATTCGGACAACAAGCCACTGGCGCTGTACTTGGAATCTATGTTCCATTATGGTTTATGGAGGGTGATGCTGTAACAAACGAAACCGCAATGAGTCAAGGTGGCCGAGGTCGACAAGCGTCGTTTATACAGCAAATGCGAACACTCGTTATCTGCAATCAAGCGCCATCATACGACCAAGCATACAATGGGTCATATCGTCAACGCATACCTGATTACTATCACATGGGTTACCTAACGGTAAGTAACGTAAGACGAAAATATGGTACACATGTGTGGCAAAAAGCATTAGAAAACGTGGGCAAAAAAAGTTTTTCTTTTGTTCCATTTAACCATAGCCTCAAAGAGAGTACTGGATTATACAAAACAGACCTTTATGCCGAAGCTATACACGACTGGAGATTATTTTGGCAACAACAAGATGCTCAAATAACACCAACACCATACACCACACTATTGCAAACTACTACCGATTATTGTGAATACACATCTACTCAAATAACAAACAATGGATTAGTAGCCTACGAAACCACCCCCGACAGAATCGCTCGCATCATTGGAGCTAACAAACAAACAATAACAATACCTACTATACGCAACGAAAATAACATAGCAGCACGCGGCAACATTATCGTTTGGTGCGAAATGCACCCACATATTAGATGGAACAACGCACATAGCAGCCGACTGATGATGTGCGATGCCAACGGACGACACAAACACACCATATTGCGACGAGGCATGTATTCAACACCATCAGTATCACCTAACGAACAACACATTGCCGTTGTCAGCACTAACGATAGCGGACTACAATCAATTATCGTTATCGACCCAAAACAAAACAACATCATATACACCTATCAGCTACAACTATTTGAACAAGCTACAGCAACCACATGGATTGACAATAACAAAATAGCATACATTTCGCTCACCGATAGCGGAAAATGCATAATTGAACTCAACACCACCACCAACTCTGTGCACAAACTCACCACACCTCGCTTTGAGAATATACGACACATAACATCACACAATGGTATCATATATTACACCTCGGACGAAAGCGGACTAAACAACATATATCAATTATGTCCTAATAGCACACCGCAACGCATCACCTCTGCACGTTACGGAGCCGCATGGCCTTGCGTAACCGACACCACACTCATCTACTCAGAATATTCCACAAAGGGGTATGCCATAGTAAGCACACCACTCTGCACACGACCTACCGATACACCATCATCGCCTATGCATCTTATTGCCGATACACTATCGGCACAAGAGAGTATCAACAAATATAATCAGAACACAAATACCGATACCACTATGCACTACTATAGTCGCGCAGCACATTTGTTCCGACTGCATAGTTGGGGGCCTATAGTTGTTGATGCAAATAATAATACAATAAATGCAGGCATAGCTATAGCATCGCAAAACACACTCGGAAATTCAATACTTAGCGGAGGCATAAACTGGAACAACGAAACATCAGAACGCTACTTTGCCACATACACATATACCGCCCTCTATCCTAAAATATCACTCATTGGAAAATGGGGGTACTACGATTATAACTTCGATGGTGCTTTGCTCGATAGCGATGAGCAACACGGAACACGCTACACATACAACGAACGTCAAAAAGTACAACACTACAAAGCACAAATATCACAACCTATTACATTCGCATCTGGAGCATGGAACTATGGCATACAACCAGCTATCAGCCTTGAATACTACTACGCTAAACCCATAACACTCACCACTCAACGTTTTGAAGTAAAACGCAATGCTTATGTATTGACTAACGAAAAAACAACTAGTTCAATATACAAAACCAACTACACCGACCTCGATTATCAGCTATACACTTACCTTGTTCGCCGCATCTCATCACGCGATGTCGGTTACAGATACGGACTAACATTTGAAATAGGACAAAGTAACTCCATCGGAACAGACAAATTTGGTAGTCGACAATATGTATTAACTAACATATATTTACCAGGTATTGGTCAACATCACAACATACACATTCAAGCACAAATACAGAAGAAAAAAGTTGGTGACACAGCCACAACCATCACAGGAACAACATATAAACTACTGATGAACGATATTATTGGCAATCCTCGAGGCTTAACTAGCATACGCAATACACAATCACAACTACTTCGCATCAACTACACATTGCCCATTGCTAACCCCGATTTAAGTCTTGGACCTGTTTGCTACATCAAACGAATAAACTTACGTACATTCTACGATACACAACACATTCGCACTTGTCCGCTATACAACGAAGACAACAAACAATGGACTACACGGTCATCAATAGGAGGTGAGCTATGGGCCGAAACGTATTGGCTCAGATTACCATACAACTTTAAGATAGGTTATCGTGGTTCACAAGTTATTAATGGACACTATAAAAGTGAATTGCTATTTTCGGTAACAATAAAGTGAACAAAAAGTAAAAACTTATAAGTGATTAAGAAAAGAACTAATACGCTCCATTCTTAAACTTCAAATTTTACTCATATCAAACAATAGACAACATACATATTAACTTTCAAATTTTATCTATGCTCGATAACATAAAAAAATACAACATTCTGCTAGCCAGCAACTCTCCACGCCGACAAGAATTGCTGCGTAATATGGGCATCGACTTTAAAGTAGAGGTAAAAAATGGAGTTGACGAAAGTTATCCACCAAGCCTTAAAGCCAAAAACGTTCCTGAATATTTAGCCAAGAAAAAAGCAGAAGCTTATGCCGATCTCTTAGCCGATGGAAAAACAATGCTCATCACAGCCGACACCGTTGTTGTTGCCGATAAGCAAATATTAGGCAAGCCACACGATGCAGCCGAAGCACATACAATGCTCAATCTCTTACAAGGCAATGCACACCGAGTGTTAACAGGAGTTGCCATCACTACACGCGACAAGCAAGTAAGTTTCACTGTAAAAACAAAAGTGCTTATGCGAGCACTTTCACACAATATTATCGACCATTACATCAGCACATACAAACCATTCGACAAGGCTGGTGCTTATGGCATACAAGAGTGGATTGGACTTATTGGCATTGATCATATCGAAGGCAGTTATCACAATGTTATGGGACTGCCCACACAACGTCTCTTCCTCGAACTAGAAAATTTCTAAAAAAACATACAATGATCTCGCGATACTCAAGTTATCAAAAAGAAAACAAAATCTGAAGTATCTTTGTACCGCAATAAATCAGAACAATGAGAATAGCCATCATAAACCAACCCACCAACAATCGTGGCGATGAATCAGCCCACAAAGCCCTTGTTCGTAGGCTCAACCACGATATGCCAAATGCCAACATCGAAGTCGTTTTCATTGGACGCACCGAAGATAACTTATCGTCACTACGAGTTGACAACAAACACAACACTTACATCAATCTGCGCAATTGGTGGCGTTGGTATGGTCTTACCGAGATGCAACACAAAGGCAGGTTTCTGATCACCTTATTGCACCCAACAACACTTGCCCTACTTTGGCATTTATGGCGCGCCGATATTGTCATGTGTGCACCAGGTGGCATCAATATGGGTGGATTTCAAAGTTGGTATCACATCTACGAATTACGATTGGCAAAACTGCTACACAAACCTATTGTATATTGGGGACGCTCTATTGGTCCGTTTCCTGAAGCGACAAGTGCCAACCGCGAATTTAAAAAACAGAGTCTACGCTTACTGCACTACTTCAATTTTATCTCACTGCGCGATAATAAATCGCAACACATAGCACATGAACTTGGTATCAATGCACTACCCACTGTCGATTCTGCTTTCCTTTATAACTTTAAAAATTACATCACACCAGCTATCAGAACAAACATTGGCTCAGACTATGTGGTATTCGTACCCAACCGACTAACATGGCATTACAACTATCAGTCGACAGACCAAGAGGTAATCGACACATTTTGGCTCGATGTCATGCAAAGCATAACCAATGCCTACCCTAATAGCAAAATTGTGATGCTGCCTCAAACCTTTGGTGATGGTTCTCAAAGCGATGGCTACGAATACTTTCTCAAACTTGCAACACGCTTTGGGCACGAACATATATTTGTAGCACCTGCATCATCCGACTCCGACGAACAACAAAGCATAATAGCTGGCGCTCATTGCGTTATTGGAGCTCGTTATCACTCCATTGTATTTGCTATCAATGCAGGTGTACCATTTATCTCGCTAAGCTACGAACACAAAATGCGAGGATTACTCGAAATGGTTGACGGATGCGACTCTATGGTTGAAATAACTAACATTTTTAACTCGCCAGATAGCAGACTAACGGCACTCAATCAAATATCGGCACAATTGTCATGCAGCAATTGCAACATACAAAACATCAGAGAAAAAGTAATGAACATATCAGAAGAGTGCTATAGCCAACTATTGCATTATCTCAACACTCAAAAATAGAACGACATGATAGGTTACGTCATATTGCACTATCAGAACTACGATATAACAGTTGATTGTATCGACAATTTGTTACGCATCAGCACCAACTCACCTATCGTTATTGTAGACAATGACTCACCCAATGGCAGTGGAACTTTACTCAGCCAAAAATATAAAGATAACACTCTAATAAGAGTAATAAAAACCAATAACAATTGTGGTTTTGCCAAAGGCAACAATGTAGGATTTGCCTTCATCAAAGACAAATACAATCCCAACATCATTGTAGTAATGAACAACGATGTAATGATAACTACTACTGATTTTGAACCAAACATAACGCAATTCATAACCAATAAAAACATTGATGTGTGTGGTCCCGACATCATCACACCAACAGGGAAACATCAAAACCCACTACTCTCATCACGAGTAAGCACACGCAAACTCATTGTACAAATGCTTGCCGATGAATTGCGTATGCTATTACTACGATGTGGCATATTCGAAGAACGCATTATGACATTCTACAACCAGTCAAGTGCATCGCACCACAAAACCACAATTACCCAGACACCAACCACCAATGCCATATTACACGGAGCGTGCATAGCATATGGTCCGCACTATATAAAACACGAAAACATAGCTTTCTTACCCATAACATTCCTCTATGGTGAAGAGATGATTTTGGCCGACTATTTAAAATACAAAGGTTACACATCGGCAGTGTGCAACGAAGCCAAAGTAGAACATTTGGGTGGTGTATCAACAGCTATCAACCTCAACAGCAAAGACAAACTAATATTCAAAACACGCCAAATGAACCATTCGTTATGTGCACTACTTTGGCAACGAATGAAATACTATTTTGGGGCAATTAACTAATACAAAATAACAAATTATCTGATGTTTCGTTTATGACCAAATTTATAGAAAAGTAACAATTGTCCGTTAATAGCAATTCCAAACATTTTTATATCTTTGCACGAAAAATTTCAAACCACATGTCATTCATAGAGGATAAAATCGTTTCGGATGGCCTCACATTCGACGATGTGCTTCTGGTACCAGCCTACTCTGAGGTACTACCCCGTGAGGTGTCAATGAGCACCAATTTCTCACGCAACATCAAGCTTAACGCCCCAATCGTATCAGCTGCCATGGATACTGTTACCGAGGCACGTTTGGCAATAGCCATAGCACGCGAAGGTGGCATAGGCGTTATTCACAAAAACATGACCATTGAAGAGCAAGCTAAGCAAGTTGAGATTGTTAAGCGTGCTGAAAATGGTATGATTTACGACCCCGTTTCTATCGGAAAAGATCGCACAGTAGGCGATGCGCTCGCTCTTATGAAAGAGTACAAAATTGGTGGCATCCCTGTTGTCGATGAGTTTGGCTACCTCGTTGGTATTGTTACTAATCGCGACTTGCGTTTTGAACAAAACATGGCCAAAAAAGTTTCGGAAGTGATGACAACAAAAGAACACCTCATCACCACCGACCAAACAACCGACCTCAACAAAGCTGCTGAAATATTGCAGCAAAACAAAATAGAGAAGTTGCCAGTCGTTGATAAGAACTTCAAACTTCTCGGACTTGTTACATACAAAGACATCACAAAGGCCAAAGACAAGCCATTAGCATGTAAAGACTCGAAAGGTCGTTTGCGTGTTGCAGCTGGAGTTGGCGTTACATACAACACATTTGAACGTATCGACGCATTGGTAAAAGCCAATGTTGATGCTATTGTTATCGACACAGCTCATGGTCATAGCCGTGGCGTTATCGAAACATTGAAAAAAGCTCGTGAAAAATATCCACAAATCGACATCGTAGTTGGTAACATCGCCACAGGTGAAGCCGCTTTGGCTCTCGTAAAAGCTGGTGCCGACGCTGTCAAAGTAGGTATCGGACCAGGTTCTATATGCACCACTCGAATCATTGCTGGTGTAGGTGTACCACAACTATCGGCCATTTACGATGTTGCTAAGACACTTAAAGACAATGGCTATGGCAACATTCCTGTCATTGCCGATGGTGGTTTGCGCTACTCTGGCGACCTTGTAAAAGCATTAGCTGCTGGTGGTTCATGCGTTATGTGTGGTTCACTCTTTGCTGGCACCGAGGAGTCACCAGGTGATACCATCATATACAATGGTCGTAAATTCAAATCATACCGCGGTATGGGTTCGCTTGAGGCCATGCAAAAAGGTTCAAAAGATCGTTACTTCCAAGACACAGAAGATGACGTAAAGAAACTTGTACCAGAAGGCATCTCGGCACGTGTTCCATACAAAGGCACACTCTACGAAGTTATCTACCAACTTATGGGTGGCATACGCTCAGGCATGGGCTACTGTGGAGCTGCAACCATCGAACAATTGCACAACGCTAAGTTTACCCGCATCACGGCATCTGGTATGCAAGAGAGCCATCCACACGATGTAGCAATAACTCAAGAAGCGCCAAACTATAGTCGAGGATAAAAAATTGACAATATTATAGATACCTCAAGAAAGTCGTTATCGTTATAAGATGACGACTTTTTTATTGCATATTCACAAAACAATTAGTCACATAATTTTATAATTTATACAAAAATTATAAATTTGCCACCAATTTGAGTAAATCTGTCACCGAAAATGAAAGAAATCAGCCGAACCCTTCTCATTGCAGCTATAACACTGCTAACTACAAACAACGTAATAGCTCAAGATAAAATGAGCGTTGCTGCAGAAAAAAAATACAAATTGGCAATACAATATGCAGAAGAAAGCAATAACCAAAAAGCCATATCACTTCTTCAAGATTTGTATAAATCACACCCCAACAACATTGACATAACATATAACTTGGGTTTGTGCTATATGAACATGAGTGGCAATCCAGACTCTGCTCTTTTCTTTCTCAATAAAACATTTGAACTCGATACCGATGAATGGGGAGAAGAGAAAAATGAACTTATGATAGCCATTGCACGTGTCAAACAATTGAAATACGATTACGATGGCGCACTCAAAGCATACAAACAAGTTGAAGCACACGATGCCAACAAAGAATGGGCTGATGTCATTGCACATGAACGATTTGTGTGCGAAAATGCCAAAATAATGATAAACAACCCTGTTCGCCTACAAATACGCCGACTGAGCGAAAAGATAAATTGCACAGAAAACGACTATCGCCCTATAATATCTGACGATATGCGCACCCTCATCTTCACCTCACGACGCAAAAGTCATGTACGCACACGTTTCCAAGACGGACAAAACGAAGAACGCACCTATGTAAGCACACGGCTATCGGCAGATGGAGAGTGGAACGATGCTGAATTAATAAGTAATCTATTCAGTAGCAAAGGACAAGAAACAGCAACATGCCTACGCGATACCGAACTCTATATTGTTCGTGATGGCGATATTTATATATCAAAACGCGACACAACTGGCACATGGCAGAAAGCTGAAAACATTGGTACCCCTATCAATAGTAAAGCCGATGAAAATTACGCATATGTAACACCCGATGGTAGCGAAATGTTTTTCTCATCGAACAGAGATGGTGGCTTTGGCGGATTCGACATATATCATAGCTTCCGCTTACCTAATGGTAATTGGGGAGTACCTAAGAATATGGGCTCTGTAATAAACACTGCATTCGACGAAGACGCTCCCGTGAAGCACCCAACAAAAAACATACTCTACTTCTCATCGAACGGACATAACACAATGGGTGGATACGACATATTCTACACACTTGAAAGCATTGCCGACTCAACATATGAAGCCGTACAAAACATAGGCTACCCCATCAACACACCTGACGATGACCTATATTTTGTGCCTACATCAGTAAAAGATATGGCCTACTATGCAAGCATTAAATGGGACAATAGCGAAGACGAATTCACTGGCTACGACATATACGAAGTTGAATACGACGAGCCAGAAGTTAACAAGCTTGTTATACTTAGTGGTGTGATAAAAGGAGGCAATATTCATAATGTCAAAATAACCGCAGATGCTGATGGCGAACCACTCGGACGATACCTCGCCAATTCTGAAACTGGCAAGTTCATCATTGTTGGTGAAGAAGGACGCACATATCACATAACAGCTGACAATGGCATTGAACGTAATAGCGTAGAAATAGTAACACAAGTAGGCGACAGCTATTATAAACTTGGTCATACCATTCAAATGCAAACTATTGAATTTGCAACAAATACAGTAGAAACATTAGAACCACAAGCACCAATTGATCGCACTGGCGTTGGCAAAAAGCAATACACCATACAAATCATGTCACTACGCAAACCACTCGACAAATCGAGAGTCAAAGGTTTAGATGTTGATCAAATTCACGAACATGTGTATCGCGATGGTTGGTATGTATACAGCTACGGACAATTCAATAGCATTCGTGAAGCCAAACCAGTTAAGAACATGATTATCGAAACCACACCTTATAACGACTCATTCATCCGCAATAACAAGCAATACGAGAAGTTTGTAAAGAAGGACAACGATAAATGATAAAAGGAGCAAAGTGTTACCTCAGAGCTGTCGAACCTACTGATGTCGACACCATCTACAAATGGGAAAACGACAACATCGTATGGACAGATAGCTACACATACCATCCAACAAGTCGCATAGCCGTTGAAAACCTATTAGTGCAAAACACTATCGACGTTTATCAAACACGACAAACACGTCTTATGGTATGTTCCATAGCTAACAACGAGATTGTTGGTTGTGTTGATATGTTCGACTTTGACCCATACAATATGCGATGTGGTATTGGCATCCTAATAGATAATAATTACAGAAAACAAGGCTATGCTACCGAAGCTGTACGACTAATGTGTCAATATTTATTTGAAACATTAACTATGCACACCATATACGCTTCAATGCGAAAAAGCAACATAGCAAGTCAAAGGGTGTTTGAGCACTGCTTATTCAAACAAACTGGATTACACGAAGGATGGATAAAAGTAGGTGACAAATATGAAGACGAAGTTTTTATGCAACTAACCAAAACATAACAGAAAAGGTCGTTCTTTGAAATAATAAGAACGACCTTTTCTGTTTTTACATAAAGCGCAAAGTACAGCACACGCTAAATATTCGTTTACCTAAATCTCACATGAATCACTATCTCTTACCCATACTGCACTTTACGCCTATTTCATCTAATTCTTTTGACTGAACTTAGGATTCGGGCGATTATTTTCGATTTCGAGCCATTTAGCATATTGCTCTTCATTTAAAATCGATTTCAATTCAGCTTTTTCAGCTTCACGCTGTGCCTCCATTTCTGCTTTCATCTTCTCCATACTTGGACGTTCAGCTTTGCTATCCTTACTTGGAACATTTGCTTGACGTATTGAATCCTGTGCCGTATAGTACGTCAAAAGTTGTTTTTTCTGAGTTTCTGACAATTCAAGTTGCTTAGACATCATCTCAACACGTTTCGAAGCATCCATTCGCGGACCGCCAGGACGTTGTCCTTTGCCATCAGGGCAACAATGATGACGATGGTTAGAATCTTTCTTGCAGCACAATTCTGCTTTATCCGACTCTGGTTGTGAATTATTTTTATTTCCACAAGCCATCATTGTCGATGCTGCCATAATAGCAACAGCTATCGTTAATGTTAGTTTCTTCATAATATGTGCATTTAAAAATCAACGCAACAAAGGTATACTGTTTTACAATTACTAATTCTGGCAGAAAATGGACTTGATTGATAAAAAAAGGCTATTAGCAGAAAATAGAAAAACGATGCCACTTTGTAGTAGCATCGTTGATGTTTATTGAATGCAATTTTTTATCGTAGAATGCTGTTACCAAGCAAACATTGGACGATCTTGCATCATCGTATTAACCTCGCTCTTAACAGCTTTTATCACCTTTTCATCTTCAGGTGCTGCCAATACACGATCTATCATATCTACAATCACGTCCATATCTGCCTCTTTTAATCCGCGTGTTGTTATAGCTGGTGTACCCAATCGCAAACCTGACGTTTGCATTGCTGAACGTGTGTCAAATGGTACAAGGTTCATGTTGACGGTTATGTCTGCCGCAACAAGAGCATTTTCAGCCACCTTACCTGTAAGCTCTGGATATTTCGGACGCAAGTCGACAAGCATTGAGTGATTATCTGTTCCACCCGAAA
The DNA here is from genome assembly GCA_045118595.1 of Bacteroidales bacterium. Lineage (GTDB taxonomy): Bacteria > Bacteroidota > Bacteroidia > Bacteroidales > Marinilabiliaceae > W3P20-009. Next base: position 11,449 of record JBGUYH010000147.1, read on the forward strand.
CAATATGAAATCCTTTATTTATAAGTCCTTGTGCCAAACGTGCTGCATTGTTCTTCACTTGCTGCTGGTAAACTTTAAATTCAGGCTTAAGCGCTTCGCCAAAAGCAACAGCTTTGGCTGCAATAACATGCTCAAGTGGTCCTCCTTGCTGACCTGGAAAGACGGCACTATTAATAAGCGAACCCATAGTGCGAACAACACCTTTCTTTGTTGTCTTTCCCCATGGATTTTCAAAATCACGACCTATGATGATAACACCTCCACGTGGACCACGCAATGTTTTATGAGTAGTCGATGTAACAATATCGGCATATTTTACAGGGTTATCAAGCAAACCTGCTGCGATTAGACCTGCTGGGTGAGCCATATCGACCATAAGCAAAGCACCACATGCATTGGCTATTTCACGCATACGTTTATAGTCCCATTCACGACTATAAGCTGAACCTCCACCTATAATAAGTTTAGGTTTTTCTTGCATTGCCACTCGCTCCATCTCATCATAGTCAACACGACCAGTCTCTTGATTGAGATGGTATGCACATGGAGTATAGAGTAAGCCTGAAGTATTAACTG
>JBGUYH010000148.1:0-2500 GCA_045118595.1 Bacteroidales bacterium
TATCAGAATTGCGAAGAGGTAACGAACATCATCGTGAATTAATTAACAACAGAACTCTACAGAATATTCACATTCAATAATATAACGAGATGAAAACAACTATAAAAAGCATAATTGCAGCACTATGCGCAAGTCTAACACTCAGTGCTTGCGACGAAGACACACTTAGTACTGTTTTGACCATTCTCGACATAATACTTAGCGATGATGGTTCAACCACAATTCAGACAAGCGATGGTACTTATCTTGGTTGGCTTGGCAACGATGAAGATCCCGAAACCATTGAAGATGACATAAACCTCAATGGAGTTGACAATGACTTAGCGGGTTCGTTACCTGCAAAGGTAGATCTCTCAGCCAATCTGCCACAAATAGGCGACCAAGGCAAATACGGAACTTGCGTAGCATGGGCAACAGCCTACAATTGTCGCACTTGGCTTTACGCAAAAGCCAACGGACTAAAAACAAATCAGCTCACTAATCAAAACACATTTTCACCTGCTGATGTTTTTATGGCTATCGATAAACGCTATAAGGGCTCAAATTGCGGTGGAACAAATTTTCGCTATGCCTTCGATGTTATGCAAACACGCGGCGTAGCAACACAGGCCGATGTACCTTATAATAATCTCGACTGCTCATGTGCACCATCGTCGGATGCTACTGCTGCTGCTAATAATTATAAGATAAAAGCCTATCGCGAGATTAACATAAAAGATATTAATACCATCAAACGCTATTTAGCCAATGGTCGATTAGTTGTTTTTGGTGCAAAACTCGGTGATGAATTTATGTATTCAAACGATGCCACTGTACTTACAAAACAAACAACATTCAAAACAACAGGTCAGCATGGTTATCATGCTATGGTATGCTGTGGATACAACGACAACAAAGGTAGTAAAGGTGCTTTCCGTGTGGTCAACTCATGGGGCTCATCGTGGGGCGACAAAGGTTGCATATGGGTCGACTACGATTTTTTCTGTAGTGGTGAATTTGCCTACACTGGTTTCGTAGCATATGGCATGGATGAAGAGATTATTGTAGATAAGAATGACAACACAGTAAGCAACCCAACCACAGGAAGCGATCTTGTTCCACTCACCCTCTCTGACGTTGACTATGACGACCCTGATGACCCCGACGACTCATCAGATCCAACATGGCGCTCGATACTATACAATGTATACAATGCAGGCGATGTCACCATTACCCCAAAAGAGCCATGGGCTATATGTTATGTTCTATACGATGCCTACAACGCTAACAACTATCAAATATTGTTAGTTGACCTCTATACTGATGTATTTGGCACATACACAAATCCTAATACTGGAAAAATACAATACTACAACCCTAACTGGGACGAAAATGTAGCAAAAAGCGTTTTAGGAATTTCGGCACAAGGATACTGTTGGAGCAATGTCAATATTAATGCTGGCGAAAGTGTGTCACATGCTGTATATGGTAACAACAATGCTTTCGAATGGGGATACAAAATGCCTAACGTTAGTGGCTCATATTATCTTGTTATGATTGCCGATGCTTTCAATGGTGTGAGTGAAAACAATGAAGATAACAACTACTATTTTCTCACAACCAACGATGGCAAACCTCTGACAATAAAAAATGGTATCATAACAAGTAGCATAGGAAACAACAAAGCTGCAAAAGTGCGCGAAAATGGGATGTCACCTGCACCTACAGCAGTAACACCCGAAGCACCTAATACATATACTCCTGCTGAAATATCGGCTATGCTCAATGCACATCGCCGTTCTGGTGAATTGACAAACAAAGCTCTCGAATGGTGCAATAGTGAAGACGGACACGCTATAATGGCCAAGAAAAGAAAACAACATAAAAATTAATCATCTATAAAAAGATATACTCACTTATTGAGTTATGACATATCATGCAGAGGTGTACCGAAAATAGAACATAGTACATCTCTGCATATTTTTATAACGATTGCTAAAGTATATTATAAACATCAACTCTTAATAATCAACAACTTAAGCTTACAACTACATTACTATCACAAATATTTGTGTTACTAAAAAAATGTAGTTGTACTCTATACCTATTCTATGTGTAACATAAACGACAACGCCATAGCACCAATAGACATAACTTTGCGCCAAACAAAAATTGTCTTATGAAAAAGTACTTTATAACAGCTGTTGCTATGGCATCGTTACTAACAACAGCCGTTGCTCAACCAACGAGTTTAAAAGAGGCGTATGCCGACTATTTCAAAGTGGGTGTCGCTGTCAATATCCGTAATGTAAGTAACCCCGAAGAAATCGCTCTTATCAAGCGCGAGTACAACAGTGTTACCGCCGAGAATGATATGAAGCCTGCGTTGGTTCACCCTGCCGAGGGTAAATGGACCTGGTCGCGTGCCGATAGCATTGCCGATTTCTGTCGTGCGAATGGCATAAAGATGCGTGGTCACTGCCTCGTTTGGCATAGCCAGTTCTCCGATTGGATGTTTACC
>JBGUYH010000149.1:0-34151 GCA_045118595.1 Bacteroidales bacterium
CGTGTTTGCGTATCACACTCGGACGACCAGAACAGATTCAAGTAGTTTGCGACACCATTAAGCGAGTAGCCACACAAAAATAATGAAAGCTATAATATTAGCAGCAGGAATGGCTTCGCGCCTACGCCCACTGACAAACGACACTCCAAAGTGTCTGCTCAAAATAGGTCAGAGATGCTTATTACAGCGAAGCATAGATGCCCTTGTAGCAAATGGCATTACTAACTTTGTGTTTGTTACAGGGTATTTGCATGAAATGATAGAGTCGTTTTTTTGCCCTAAAAAAACAAAAAAAAAAATTAAAATAAAATAAAAACAATTATACGAATCTAACAACAAAAACGATTGTTTTTGGCTTGCCCGCGCAGAGGCTGAAAATGAAGATATTCTCTTATTAGATAGCGACTTACTCTACGACCCTCGCATAATAACATGTGTATTAGAGCAAAAAAGCCCTAATGTATTAACACTAATTCGTCACAACTTAGGCGAAGAGGAGATGAAGGTTGTTGTCGATAACAATGGCATCATAACAGAGATAAGCAAAACATGTAATCCGCAGATGGCATTGGGCGAAAGTTTAGGCATTGAGAGAATGGGAAAAGAGTACACAAGTGCTTTGTACAACGAACTTGATGGCATGATAAATAAAGAGAATCTGAAAAACGTATTCTACGAACGTGCTTTCGAACGATTGCTCACACAAGGTCACTCTTACAATGTTTTAGATGTTACACACTTTTTCTCGTGTGAACTCGACACCATAGAAGACTTCAATACAGCTAAGCAGAAGATTCCTGTTGAACTATATTAATTGGTGCATAAAAGCATAGTTATATGGCTACTTATGACATACGTCCGTTACAATTACGCATTTTAGAAATTGCCAAATCTATTGATTGTGTCTGCAAGCAACATAATCTGAGATATTTCATGTGGGCAGGCACAATGCTTGGTGCTGTTCGACATGGCGGATTCATACCATGGGATGACGATTTCGACATAGCAATGCCACGCAAAGATTATGATTTGCTATTGAAAAACTGCAAAGAGTGGCTTCCTGAATACTTTGAAGTTGTTAGTTACGAAACCGACCCTGATAGTTATCCACTACCATTTGCCAAGATACAAGATGCTCGCACTACACTCATCGAACGTATGCATCTGCGCTATGTGGGTGGTATATATATCGACGTATTCCCATTAGACGGACAACCTAATAGCCGATTGCGCCAACGACTACATTTCATTAAGTATCAGTGGCTAAAAAAGGCTCTCTATTTTGTTCACCGCGACCCATATCGACATGGTCATGGCGTATCGTCGTGGCTACCACTGCTTTGTCGTAAGATATACACAATGCAAGAGCTGCAAAACAAACTCAAAGCCATGCAAAAAGCATACGATTACGACACTTGCAATAATGTAGTTGACCACGACGACGGATTAAAAGGTGTGATGTCAAAATCACTCATCGGAACACCCACACCAATCACATTTGAGAGTATAACATTGCTTGGAGTTGAGCATCCACACGAATATCTCACTCGCAAATATGGTCAGTACATGGTAGTGCCCGATGGCAATCATCAACGTCAACATAACTTTCAACTATTAGATTTGGAGCATGGCTACAAATCTTATCATGGATAAACCCCAAAAACACATTCAATGATAGCAGGTTTTTCTATCTTCATACCTTCATGGAATAATCTTCCATATCTAAAATTATGTGTTGAAAGCATTCGTCGTTTTTCTGCATTCGACCATCAAATAATAGTACACGTCAACGAAGGTTCAGATGGCACTCTGGATTGGGTAAAAAAAGAGGGATTAGACTATACCTATTCGCCAAAAAACGTTGGTGTATGCTTAGCTATGAATATGATGCGCCGATTGGTAAAACGCGACTACATATATTTCATCAACGATGATATGTTTGTGCTTCCTAATTGGGACACAGTACTGATGGATGAAATACACAGCCTGCCCAACAACATGTTCTTCTTGTCGAGCACAATGATACAACCTCACGACAAAAATGATGTCGGGTTATGCATCAACTATGGTGATTCTACCGACACCTTTCAAGAGGAACGCTTGCTAAGCGAATATATGAATGTGCCATATCCTGATTGGATAGGAGCAACACGTCCACCCAATATTGTTCATCGCGACATTTGGGATTTGGTGGGCGGATATAGCGTTGAACTTAGTCCTGGCATGTATAGCGACCCCGATTTTACTGCTAAACTGCTAATGGTTGGTGTGCGATATATGAAAGGTTTGGGCAATAGCCGTGTTTATCATTTCGAAACAAAGACAACCACTCGCATCAAGAAAAACAATGGGTCAACTCAGTTCCTGCTTAAGTGGGGCATTTCTAACTCTGCTATGCGCAAATACATTACCCGACAAGGCAAAAACTGGACAGAACACACTGAGCCTATTGACTTCGCGATACTAAAATCGAAACGTAGAATGGCTAAATTTAAAGCCATTTGGCATCTGCTCACCAAGGGCTTTGGACTAACCAAAGATATTGAAAACGAATAGTTCGCAATAGCCGCACCACAATATAACCAAACAGTTACCATAAGTACATCTGAAACAATTGTGATATGAATATCAAACAGAATATATCAGTAGTAATCAATACATATAATGCTGAAAAGTATTTAGCTCGCGTGTTGGATACTGCAAAATCGTTCGATGAGATTGTGGTATGCGACATGGAATCGACTGATAACACGGTATCTATTGCCAAGCAATATGGCTGCAAGGTGGTAACCTTCCCAAAAGCTAACCACAAAAGTGCAGAGCCTGCTCGAACATTTGCTATTCAAGCAGCAGCGTGCGATTGGGTTTTAGTTGCTGATGCCGACGAACTCATACCACAAGCACTACACGATTTCTTGTACAACTTTATCAAGAATCCGCAAAACATACGAGGGCTATACATCCCACGCAAAAACTATACAATGGGAGTATTCTTGCCCTCATCATATCCCGACTATCAATTACGCTTTTTCATAAAAGAAGGTACCGTATGGCCACCGTTTGTTCATACCTTCCCTACTGTTCAGGGCGACTTGTCATACATTCCCGAAACACGCAAAGACTTGGCATTCGACCACCTCGACGACTCAACCCGAGCAACGATTGTTCGCTTAAACAACTACACCGACAATGAAGTAGAGAAACGTGCTGGCAAACACGTCACACTATTCACTATGATGTTTTCACCAATGATGCGTTTCGTGAAACTATATTTCCTCAAAGGTGGTTTTCGATTTGGCATCGCAGGTTTCGTACAAGCACAACGCTCGGCTATATACAAGTTTACTGTTCTGTGCAAATTGTATGAGAAACAGATTGGATTATAATCATTGCTATCTGTATCCCCCCAAAAAAACAATAGAAAACAATGCCAAATTCAGCCATAAAAGTCTCACTTATCATCTCAACATATAACAAGCCTACATATTTAGAACTATGCCTCAAAAGTGCATTGCGACAAACAGTTATGCCCACTGAAATAGTCATTGCCGACGATGGTTCTACTGCCGACACTGCCGAGGTGATAAGAAAATACCAATCGATGAAACAAGTTCCTATTGTGCATGTGTGGCAAGAGGATGATGGGTTCAATTTGAGCAAAATCAGAAATAAAGCTTTTGCACAATGCCAAGGCGATTATCTGATTCAGTCTGATGGCGACATTATATTCGATAAGCATTTTGTTGAAGACCATATAAACCTTGCCGAAAGAGGTTTCTTTGTGTGTGGTAGTCGTGTTTACCTCACAATGGATGGCACTCAACAAATGTTGCGCACTGGTAGTATCAAGCCAAAATATAAATACATGGAGTCAAGCCATATTCTCAACTCCATCAGAATAAAAATACTGCAACCATACTTTGCACTCCGCTATGGCAAAAAAATAGACAAACTCAGAGGTTGCAATATGGCATTTTGGAAAGATGACATAATAAAAGTCAATGGGTACAACGAAAATCTGACTTGTTGGGGACACGAAGATGGCGAATTAGCCTATCGACTTCATTTTGCTGGAGTTAAGAAGAAATTTCTAAAAAATGGTGGCGTATGCTATCATCTTTGGCACAAAGAAAACTCACGCGAAAATGAACAACTGCACTTCGACACAATAGCCAATGTTGTTGAAAATAGAATATCGCGTTGTGAAAATGGCATAGATAAGTATCTATCAGCAACAACACAACAACTTTAAACGCCAAAAGCGATAAACCAGACTGTAGCATGTCGATGTCAAAGCTAAATATAACATTCATTATTGGTAGGTTTATGTATGGAGGTACAGAAAAAGTACTCATACGTTACCTAAAAAATATTGATTTTGAGCGTTATAACCCAACGCTTCTTGTTATGGAACAATGCTACGGACTAGAACACTTTGTACATGATGTGCCACAGCAAATAGACATTAAACATGTTGTATCGAACAAACTACTAATGTCTCTGGTTGTAAAAAAACAGAGTCAAAAGCTATCTCTCATAGAGAAACTTGTCGATGTTGCTATTCTATGCCCTATTAGGCAAATTATAAAACGAATAAGAACAACGCAATTGCTATCAGATGCTGATATTGTGGTCGATTTTGATAGCACATCATATTCATATTTGCGACATACACACAAACCTAAAATCACCTTTTTCCACTTCAGCATAAGTTGCTATTACAGCGGAAATAAATGGCGCGAAAGTCGATTAGGGCGACGATTAGACACCTACGATAAGGTTGTGATGATTTCGCAAGCCATGAAAGAAGAGGCTGAGAATAAATATCCGTTTCTAAAAGATAAACTAACGGTTATTTATAATCCGATAGATTCACATGCACTCAGCCAGCAAGCTTCAGCACAAACATATTTGCTACCTACTGAACCCTACATATTATCGGCTGCCCGATTAGACGAAAGGCAAAAAGATTTCACAACATTAATCAGAGCATATAAAATAGCCAACAACAAACTAATGGGACAAATGCCTCATTTGTACATTATTGGCAAAGGTAAAGATGAGCAGAAACTCATTGACATGACTAATTCATTAGAAATAGCCAACAAAGTGCATTTTATGGGGTTCTTTTCTAATCCTATCCCATTTTTTGCCCATGCTCAAACATTTGTTTTAAGTTCCAAGTTTGAAGGTCTACCTACTGTATTGCTTGAAGCCCTCTTTTCTGGTTGCACGTTAGTTGCTACCAACTGTCCAACAGGACCAAGCGAAATATTAGACAATGGAAAATGCGGTCTGCTTGTACCCGTTGGTAATGCCGATGCACTTGCCGATGCACTTATTACAGCTTCAACTAATAAGCAATTATGCAGCCAGTTGAAACTAGCATCAGAAACAATAAAAAAACAATTTAGCGTACAAGCAAGTTTCGAACGTTTCAATAATCTCTGTAGCGAACTTATTGGTTGATAATATATTACCTAAACACTTCGAACTAAAATTAATAAGATACTACATATGCCTATCTCTGTCGTTATCAATACATACAATGCAGCAGACACACTAACCCGCACACTCGAATCGGTAAAGGAGTTTGATGAAATTGTTGTTTGTGACATGGAAAGTACCGACGACACTATCAAAATAGCTCACGAATATGGCTGCAAAGTTATCACCTTCCCAAAAGGCAATTACAATATATGCGAACCAGCTCGCAACTTTGCAATTCATTCGGCCTCATCTGAGTGGGTTTTGGTTGTCGATGCCGATGAATTAGTAACACCACAACTACGTGAATATCTGTATTCTGCCTCAAGCGCAACAACACATAGCGCACTCTGCATTCCGCGCAAAAATTTTATGCTCTACAAGTTTGTTAGTTCGGCTTATCCCGACTACCAAATACGCTTTTTGCGCAAAGATAAAGTAACATGGCCACCCACAATACACTCACATCCCATTGTTGATGGCACTACAGGTTCAATACCCAAAGAGAGAACAGAACTTGCACTTGTTCACTTACAAGACACAATGCATGGTAGAATAAACAAACTTAATGTCTATTCCGACAACGAAGCCATCAGACGTGAAGGAAAAAGCGTTTCAACATTCGATTTGATATTTAAACCATTGGCAAGATTTATCAAAATGTACATTTTCCATGGTGGATTCAGATTAGGAAAAGTTGGTTACATACAAGCACAACAAGATGCTTTTTACAAACTCATAGTACTGACCAAAATGCTAGAAAAACAATGGGAAAAGGAGATGAAATAACAAATACTCATCATCCGAAACCATCTAATGTGAATTATTTTTTGCAATATGTATTGCTAATTAAAAAAAGATACCTACCTTTGCACTCGCAATCACAAAAGGTCGGTTGGCCGATCGGTTAGGTAACGGTCTGCAAAACCGTCTAGAGCGGTTCGACTCCGCTACCGACCTCACAAAAAAGTTGCTAGATAAACATCTGGCAACTTTTTTTGTTTCTACATATTCTGCACTAAGTTGTTTTCCTAACCATATCAGCATTAATCATTCATCATTAATTTCCTATCTTTGCCAACTGAAAAGAAACATAACACTCAACAACTTTGAACGTCAAACTTTCACACTTAGCATACGGAGTTACAACTCTGCTCATAGCCATTGCTGGTTGTGCCAATCCGGGCACCCCATCTGGAGGTCCAAAAGATAAATTACCACCAGTACTCATTAAGTCGACACCTGAGCCCAATTCAAAAGGGTTCTCAGGTAACATGATAACACTTACTTTCAACGAGAACATACAACTCAAAGATCAAGATACCAAGTTCGTCATGTCGCCACCTCTTGCGGTACAGCCCAAACTCGATGCTCATGCCAATATGCTGCGTGTGCGATTTGATAGCGACACATTGCTTATACCTGGTACAACATATACTCTCGATTTTGCCGATTGCCTATCTGACCTCAACGAAGGTAACATCTATCAAAACTTTACTTTCACATTTTCAACTGGCGAAAGTCAAGATAGTATGATGATTTCGGGTAATCTATACGATGCTCAAACCATTACACCCGTTGCCAGCGTCTTCATATTATTACAACAAAATACTGCTGATAGTGCTTTCCATTCTGTTCCACCCATCAGAATAGCCAAAACTGATGCCGAAGGCCGATTTGCTATAAAAAACGTACCAGCCGACCGCGACTATCGCATCTACGCTCTCGATGACCAAAATCGCAATTTCCTCTACGACCAACCAGGTGAACTCATTGCTTGGAACACAGCCACCGTGCGACCTGCATGGGAAATACGACAAATAACTGATAGTGTTCGTATCGACTCTTTATCGCTTTCTGCCGACACCGCCGACTGGGTTTTCCAACACACCACACGCGACACACTCGTATACACACCCGACTCATTAACTCTATTTGCTTTTTTGGAAGATAACTACGACCAATACATCACGTCTGACGAACGCAAGAACCGCAATATTGTAAAGTTTACCTTCAACAAACCAATGAAGCGCAAACCACAATTCACCTTCCCCGGACAAGATGCTACTATACAACACGCCTTACCAGAATATTCACTGCACAACGATACAGTAACACTTTGGCTTACCGACTCGCTTCTTTACAAAGGCGACTCTGTTGTTATAGCCGCCACCTACGACGTGCTCGACAGTCTAAAACAACTGACACTTAAAACTGACACACTCGACATGTGGTTCTTTGATAAAACGTCAACTGACAAAAAGAAAGACAACAAAAATAGTCGCCGACGCAAAAAAGACCAACCCGAACCTAAGAAAATTGCTCCAACACTTAAACTCAAAATAGGTAATGGCGTAGGCGTATTCTCTACACTACCCATCGAGAGCGAAACGCCATTTGACACATTCGACTGGAGTGCTATACACCTAAGTCATAAAGTGGATACCATATTCGAACCTATCAAATTCACCACTATCGCCGACACTGTCAACTTACGTCACAAAGCCATCAAAGCCGATTGGATAGCTGGCGACGAATACCGACTCGAAATTGATTCAGCTGCCATTCGCGACATATATGGTTTGCAATGCGATAAAACAGAAGCTAAATTCAACGTTACGAAACTCGATAAATACGGTACACTTTACATAGTAGTGACAAACATACCCAACAATGCACTACTACAACTCGTCAATACAAATGGAGACATCGTATTTAGACAGAATCGTGTACCAGCCAATGGCAAAGTAGCATTTCGCTACCTCAAACCAGGCGAATATATGGTGCGTATTGTGAGCGATAATAATAACAATGGTAAATGGGACATTGGCAACTACGACAAACAATTGCAACCAGAATCTATTGTTTATTATATGGAAAAAGTTAATGTCAGAGCCAATTGGGATATTAAAATAGATTTCGATACAAATAGCTATTCACCTGATAAATTTGCTCACAAATTCAGAGTCAAATCATCATCGAACCGCAAACGCAAATAGCACATACACATGACACAGAGCAAAACACAACAAACCGATGAATTATTCATGCGCGAAGCATTAAAAGAGGCTCGTAAAGCACTCAGTATAGGCGAAGTACCCATCGGCGCTGTTGTTGTTTGCAACGAACGTATCATTGGGCGAGGTCATAATCAAACCGAAATGCTAACCGACGTTACAGCACACGCTGAAATAATAGCACTAAGCGCAGCTACACAAGCACTCGGAGCTAAATATTTGACAAACTGCACACTCTATGTTACAGTTGAACCATGCTGCATGTGTGCCGGAGCATTAGCATGGGCACAACTATCACGCCTTGTATATGGAGCTGCCGACGAAAAACGTGGCTATGCTCGATGCACACCATCTATTCTTCACCCAAAAACAAAAGTTACAACTGGCATATTATCTAACGAATGTAGCCAATTAGTTGTCGACTTCTTTGCACAAAAACGCTAATTTGTTTGCTTTATAGCATAGTAAACAGCTATAAAAAACTTTTTTTGTAATCATTCCAAATTTCTATCTAACTATTGTATCTTAAAAAATAATTTGTAATCTTTGCAAAAAAAATAAAGATAGAAGATGGATGAGAAGAGTGTAATAGAGCGACTAAGAGGTTTTGGCATAAGCGTAACACAACCACGCATTGCCATAATGGAATACCTCATGAAAAACCACATTCACCCTAATGTGGAAGACATATACAACGCACTAAAAGAACAACTTCCACATTTATCTCTAACCACTGTGTACAACACAGTAAAAGTATTTGCTGATAATGGTGCAATAACTTTCTTAACTATTGATGAGAAGAATATTTGTATCGAAGAGAATACTAAACCACACGGACATTTACTATGTTTGCGTTGTGGGCGTACCATTGACATTCCCCTTCAAGGTATTGATCCGCACACCACAACATTGTGTGGTCACCAAATAGACGAGATACATCAGTATTATAAAGGCATTTGCAGCGATTGTTTAGCTGCAGAACAAGAAACAACAAAGAACCTTAGTAATAACCTTTAACAACTAACGATTATGGCATCAAAAAAATGGATTTGCCCTGTATGTGGCTATGTTCACGAAGGCGATGAAGCACCAGCTAAATGTCCACAATGTGGAGTACCTGGTTCAAAATTCAAAGAATATGTTGATACTGCACTGAGTTTCGTTACAGAACATGTATTAGGTGTAGCTAAAGATATTCCACAGAATGAAGATGGCGCATTTATACTACAAGGTCTTAAAGATCATTTCAATGGCGAATGTTCAGAAGTAGGTATGTATCTTGCAATGAGCCGTCAGGCCGATCGTGAAGGCTACCCTGAAATTGCCGAAGCATTCAAACGCTATGCCTTTGAAGAGGCTGAACACGCTGCAAAAATTGCCGAACTTTTGGGCGAGATTGTTTGGGATACAAAGACCAATGTTGAGAAGCGTATGCTTGCAGAAGAGGGCGCATGTACAGGTAAAATGGAAATAGCCAAGAAAGCAAAACAACTCAATCTTGATGCTATTCATGATACCGTACACGAAATGGCTAAAGACGAAGCTCGCCATGGTGCTGGCTTCCAAGGTTTATTCAACCGCTATTTTAAGAAGTAAAAGAAAAAACTCTGCAATTTGATAAAGTTCTGCATAACACATTGTGTATGCAGAACTTTTCTGTTTTACCACATAGTTAACATACCAGCACCACACACAGCCAAATATGCAATGATAACATAACGAGCTATTTTCCCTATGAGAATAGTGATTGCTGTAAGCATTATTGGCGCACGAATGAGCCCAAGTGCCAAAGCTATAACATCACCAATGCCAGGCATCCAGACTAAAAAACCAAGCCAAGCACCATATCGACGCGAAAGGTCGACATAACGAGCACTCTTATCTGAATCTATTTTGAACCATTTTTCTATTCTTTCCCAATTACCCACATACCCCAACGCATACGTTGACATACTACCTAACCAATTGCCTAACGAAGCTACAATCACACATATCGACACATCGAAATGAGTTAATATCATACTAACCAATACAGCTTCGGAACTGAATGGCAATATTGTGGCCGATAAGAAACTGAGAAAAAATAGTCCTATATAACCTACTTCATCCAAGCTGAAATCTATTTTTGCGAATTTGAGTCTCCGTTTTGATGCAAAAACTCAAGCGCTTTATCAATCACAGGGTCGTCAGAGTTGAGTATTGGGTAAAACGCCTCGTTATCTCTTATGTTCCTACCAATATAGGCACGCGCTTCAAGGTTTATCACATTCTGCTCAGCTGGTGTCAGTTGCTTACCACTCACTCCATGTCCTATGGCATATGTTCTAAGAGCTGGCAACATATCGATGGCACACAAATGCTCGATGAGTTGCTGTGTACTCAATGCAGATAACTCTTTTCGATGTTTATCGGCATAATCGATGGCGAAACGATATATTATGCCTTTTGCTCTAAGTTTGTAAAGATAATCAGATATTTTAGTTGTATCACGAGCTACAAATATGTCAGGCATAATACCTCCGCCTCCAAACACGGTCCGACCTTTTTTAGTTTGAAAACGCTGACTCTCATCAAACTTAACACTATCTGCTTCAAACAATTCACCACTCTCATAACGTTTGTAAAGATCGTCATAATAGTGTGCCGTACCCTCATCATACGGACGTTGTATGCAGCGTCCGCTCGGAGTGTGGTAACGAGCCACTGTTAATCGGAGTGCCGAATTATCGCCAAGTGGCATTTGCGTTTGCACCAATCCTTTACCAAACGACCGTCGACCAATGACCGTACCTCTGTCATTATCTTGAATAGCTCCTGCAAATATTTCACTTGCCGAGGCTGAGAATTCATCGATGAGCACCACTACATTCATATTTCGGCATGTTCCAACACCATTTGCTCTTGCCTCTTCCCGACTATGATGCACGCCTTCGGTATAGACTATTAGGTCGTTAGCCTCCAAGAATTCGTTGCACATATTGATAACAACATCGAGCAATCCGCCCGAATTGCCACGCAAATCGATAATGAGCGTATTACAACCATCGGCACGCAATTTAGCAATACCTTTGAGCATCTCCTCATAAGTTTTCTCGGCAAAACGATCGATGAGGATATATCCCACTCCTGGTTCTATGACGTAGGCTACTTCGACACTATAGACTGGTATTACATCGCGTGTGATTGAAAAATCGATGGTATTGTTATCACGCAACACTGTAATATCGACATGAGTACCTATTTCTCCACGCAAACGACTCATAACAAGATCGTTAGTAATACTATCACCAACAAACGGACTGCCATTTACCTTTATTATCTTATCACCTGGCATAACGCCAAGCAACGATGATGGACCGCCTGCCACTACACTAACCACACGTATTGTATCATCGCTGATAGAGAACATTACACCAATACCACCAAAATCAGATTTCAGGTCTTCATTGACACGCTCAAAATCTTTAGCTGGTATGTATACTGAATGAGGATCAAGTTTAGCAAGCACTTGTGGAATAATATCTTCAACTAACGTATCGAGCCCTACGGTATCGACATACTGGCTGTGAATAAGCTCAAGTATGGTTTGCATTTTGTTGTTAGTGCAGCCACTCATGTTCATCGTTTGTGGCATCACGCGCAATGCTTGCGATGTATTGGCGCACATACGACCTATATATGTTCCTGTTATGGCTGCAATAGCCATCAGTATTGGAGTCCAAATGTATTTGCTTCTCATTTTTACTTTATGATAATTTCTTCATCGGCATGAACGACTTCGATGCCTGCTCTTTTTAGTAGCTCAATTCCATCGCTGTTTCGATATTGATCGCAATATACAACACGCTTTATTCCAGCTTGGATTATAAGTTTGGCACATTCGATACAAGGCGATGCAGTGATGTACATGGTAGCGCCATCAGAGCTATTGTTGCTTTTTGCCACTTTTGTTATAGCATTAGCTTCAGCATGCAACACGTATGGTTTTGTTACATCGTCTTCCTCACATACATTTTCAAACCCCGACGGAGTTCCATTATAACCATCGCTTATTATCATCTGATCTTTCACCATCAAAGCGCCAACTTGACGACGCTGACAATATGAATTGAACGACCAAATACGGGCCATTGCCAAATATCGTTGGTCGAGTTTGTGCTGTTTGTCGGATTGGTGTGGCATAATCATTCCATCAATTTGTATGCAGTGCAAAGTTAATTTTTTATAACGAAGTATCGGACGGCTCAACTCTTTTTTTATTGTAGTTCTACATTTGTACATCCATAATATTATTTTTGCGCAAAAAATAAGAATTGTGTTATGGCAGAGAATTTTAACGTACCACAGGGCTCAAAAGCCGAGATGTATGCAAACTTGTTAGAACAAGCGCAAGCAGTAGTTTCAACCGAAACCGACCATATTGCTAATATGGGTAACTTAGCTGCAATGCTACATTTTACCTTCGGTTTTTGGTGGACAGGTTTTTATCGTGTAATAAACAATGAATTAGTGCTTGGACCATTTCAAGGACCATTAGCATGCACTCGCATAGGTAAAGGTCGAGGAGTATGTGGCACAGCATGGAACGAAGCACATACCATCGTAGTTCCTGATGTTGACCAATTTCCCGGACACATAGCATGCTCATCAGCATCGAAAAGTGAAATCGTAGTGCCAATCATTGTTAATGGTGAAGTAAAGGCAGTTCTCGACATAGATAGTGCCCAACTTGCGACCTTCGATGATGTTGATAAAATGTGGCTTGAGAAGATTGTAGCTACACTAACTAACAGAATTGTTGATTAAATCACTATCTTTGCACCGCCTTTTTGTGGCCTATCGGCATTTTGTAGTTGCCGTTTAGTAAAAATGCATTATTTAGAGATGAAAAAATTCACCGAGTACAAAGGTCTCGACCTATCACAGGTCGGCAAAGATGTTCTGGGAAAGTGGAACACAGAGAATACATTTGAAAAGAGCCTTAAGGAGCGCGAAGGACACCCACAATTTGTCTTCTTCGATGGTCCTCCGTCGGCTAATGGTACACCAGGTATACACCACGTAATGGCACGTACCATAAAAGATTGTTTTTGCCGCTACAAAACGCAAAAAGGTTTCTTCGTAAAGCGCAAAGCAGGATGGGACACCCATGGTCTGCCTGTTGAACTTGGTGTTGAAAAAATGCTCGGAATAACCAAAGAAGATATTGGCAAAAAAATATCTGTCGATGGTTACAATAGCGCATGCCGCAAAGAGGTGATGAAATACATCGACCTATGGACCGACTTAACCCACAAAATGGGTTATTGGATTGATATGGACGATCCTTACATCACTTACGACAACAGATACATCGAAAGCCTTTGGTATCTACTCAAGCAACTCTACAACAAGAAACTGCTCTACAAAGGCTACACCATACAGCCATACTCACCAGCTGCAGGCACAGGACTGAGTACACACGAGCTCAACCAACCAGGCTGCTACCGCGATGTAAAAGATACTACACTAACTGCACAGTTCAAGGCAGTGCACGATGACAAGAGCCAATTCCTCTTTGACGGAGCACATGCTCAAGTATATTTCCTTGCATGGACAACCACACCTTGGACACTTCCATCGAACACAGCTCTTTGCGTTGGCGAAAAGATTGTCTACAACCGCATCGACACATTCAACCCATACACCGCTGAACCTGTTACTGTTATTTTGGCAAAAGACCTCGTTGGTAGCTATTTTGCAAAAGAGGGAGAAGAATTGCCTATGGAGTTCAATGCAGGTGACAAAAAACTGCCTTACCGCATAACTGGCGAATACACAGGCAAACAACTCATCGGCTTGCACTACGAACAACTTATGCCTATGCTCAAGGCGGCAGGCAAAGCATTTGAAGTTATCAGCGGTGACTATGTAACCACAGCCGATGGTACAGGCATTGTACACATTGCACCTAATTTCGGTGCCGATGATGCCAAAGTAGCTAAAAACTATGGCATCTGCGCACTTATGGTTACCGACCAAGATGGCAAAGAGATGCCTATCGTCGATAAACGAGGTCGATTTGCACCACTCAGCGAACTTGACCCTGAATATGTCAAGAACTACGTCAACGTTGAAGCTTACAAAGAATTTGAAGGTCGATATGTAAAAAATGCATACGACGACACCCTAACTGCCGACGACGCTACACTCGACATCGACATATCGGTAAAACTCAAAAAAGAGAACAAAGCATTCAAGGTTGAGAAACACGTTCACTCATACCCACACTGTTGGCGTACCGACAAACCAGTGCTTTACTATCCACTCGATTCGTGGTTCATTCGCACAACAGCACTTCGCGAGAGAATGATTGAACTTAACAACACCATACGTTGGAAACCACAATCGACAGGTAGTGGCCGTTTTGGTAATTGGCTTGAGAACTTACAAGATTGGAACCTTTCACGTTCTCGCTATTGGGGTACACCACTGCCTATTTGGCGCACCGAAGACGGTAAAGAAGAGATTTGTATAGGTTCAATGGAAGAGCTTATGGCCGAGATAGACAAAGCTATCAAAGCTGGCGTCATGACCGACAACCCTTACAAGAATTTCCGTGTGGGCGAAATGACCGCCGAAAATTACGATCCTAAAAACATCGATTTGCACCGCCCATATATCGACAGCGTAGTACTTGTTAGTGCAAGTGGCAAACCAATGCACCGCGAACCAGACCTCATCGACGTATGGTTCGACTCGGGAGCAATGCCATACGCACAATATCACTATCCATTTGAGCACAAAGATGATCTACCATTCCCTGCCGACTTCATTGCTGAAGGTGTTGACCAAACACGCGGTTGGTTCTTCACACTTCATGCCATAGCAACAATGTGTTTCGACAATGTTGCGTTCAAGAATGTCATCTCAAATGGCTTGGTACTTGACAAAAACGGCAATAAAATGTCGAAACGATTGGGCAATGCTGTCAATCCATTCGATGTTATCGAGCAATATGGTGCCGATGCTGTACGTTGGTACATGATAACCAACTCGCAACCTTGGGACAACTTGAAATTCGACGTAGCAGGTGTTGACGAAGTAAAACGCAAGTTCTTCGGTACACTCTACAACACATACTCATTCTTTGCCCTATATGCCAACATCGATGGATTCACAGGTAACGAACCTATAGTACCTATCGAGAAACGACCAGAAATCGACCGTTGGATAATTTCGCTTCTCAATAGTCTTGTAGCTGAAGTAACCGACGCATACGAAAACTACGAACCTACACGTGCAGGACGTGCCATACAAGACTTTGTGATGGAAAACCTCTCGAACTGGTATGTTCGACTCAATCGTAAACGTTTCTGGGGCGGCGAAATTAACGACGATAAATTAGCTGCTTATCAAACACTCTATGAGTGCCTTGAAAAAGTAGCTGTGATGAGTGCACCTATTGCACCATTCATCACAGACCGCATATTCACTGATCTCAACGCAGTATCAGGAAAGCATACCGAATCGACAGTACACCTTGCACAGTTCCCAGAAGCAAATACAACACTTATCGACAAAGAACTTGAAGAGCGTATGTACTACGCACAAAGCCTCTCATCGATGGTGCTTGCACTACGCCGAAAAGTGAACTTAAAAGTTCGTCAGCCACTGAGCAAGATGATGGTGCCTATCCTCGACTCAAACTTCCAAAATCAGATAGAGAGCGTCAAAAATCTCATCTTAACCGAAGTCAATGTTAAGGAGATAGAATTCCTAACCGACACCGAAGGCGTGCTTGTGAAGAAGATAAAAGCCAACTTCAAAACACTTGGCAAACGCTATGGTAAACTGATGAAGCAACTTGCCTCACAAATTAGCGAACTCACCTCACACGACATTGCAACATTTGAACGTACAGGCTCGTTTACACTCAATGTAGGTGGTGAAGAGGTCAATCTAACACTCGAAGATGTTGAAATAACATCAGAAGATATACCAGGTTGGCTTGTTGCTAACGAAGGCAAACTCACTGTAGCACTCGACATACAAGTAACACCAGAATTGCGTGAAGAAGGTATAGCTCGTGAGTTTATCAACCGCATACAAAACTTGCGCAAAGATTCAGGTTTCGATGTTACCGACAAGATTATTGTCAAGATAGCACCTCACGAAGCCATCAACAGTGCAATAAACAACTTCGGCAGCTACATAGGACAGCAAACACTTGCTGTAGAAGTAAAAATAGCTGACGGCCTAAGCGAACAAAACGCCACGAAAGTTGACATCGACGAAGAGATAACAACATTCGTTGCTGTGGAGAAAATATAAACAACAAACATAGACACATAGGCGGTGTGCCAACATTGTACACCGCCTATTTTTAACAACTTTTTTTAACCAAAATGTCGAACTACATTAAAATCTAATCCCATGGCAGAAAAGGTACGTTATTCAGATGAAGAGCTTCAGGAATTTAAAGAACTGATACTCAACAAACTCGAGCTCGCGCAACGCGACTTTGAGATGTTCAACGCCGCCATAACTCATCATGGCGAAAACGGCACTCAAGATACCTCACCTACATTTCATGCACTTGAAGATGGTGGCGAAGATCTTAGCAAAGAAGAGGCCGGACGATTGGCTGCTCGCCAACTCAAATTTATCAATAGCTTAAAAGCAGCACTTGTGCGCATCGAAAATAAGACTTATGGCATATGCCGCGAAACAGGAAAACTCATACCCAAAGAGCGTCTTATGGCTGTACCGCACGCAACACTTAGCATAGAAGCAAAAAACAAACAATAACAATAAAAACTGACAATCTGCCCACATCAAATGACACGAAATGCAAAGATAGCCATAGCCGTAGTCGCCACTGTACTCATCATTGACCAAATAATAAAGATATGGATAAAAACAACCATGCATTTGGGCGAAGAGTTTAACGTATTTGGCAATTGGTTTATAATACACTTTGTTGAAAACAACGGCATGGCATTTGGCATGGAGATGGGAGGCAATATAGGAAAACTGCTCTTGTCGGTCTTTCGTATTGTAGCCGTCTGCGCCATCGGATGGTACTTATTCAAACTTTGCAAACGCGATGAAAATCCGATGCTCGTAACATGCATCTCGCTCGTGTTGGCTGGCGCATTGGGTAACATTGTCGATTCAGTATTTTATGGTGTAGTTTTCGACTCAAGCATTGGTCAAGTAGCCACACTCTTTCCACCCAATGGAGGTTATGGCACATGGTTACACGGACGTGTAGTTGATATGTTCTACTTTCCACTCATTGAAGGACGCTTTCCTGATTGGATGCCTGTGTGGGGCGGAGAGTCGTACATATTCTTCCGCCCAGTATTCAACTTTGCTGATGCCGCAATATCAGTAGGAATAGCATTACTACTACTTTTTCAGCGCGAAGAGTTGAGCCGCGATTTAAGCACAAACAACGAGTAAAATTATTATTTCATATCATTATAAAACTCCGCAAGTTCTAATTAACAGAACTTGCGGAGTTTGCTTTATTACACAATGCTAACAACTATATATCTGACTGCAATAATATCATCTTAGCACTATGCAAAATAGGTCCCGTGTCTTTTAATAAAACACAACATTTTCAGAATACACAGCCCAACTTCCCAACAAAAAAGCACGGCAATAAAATAAATTTTAATATATATTATCACTATGGTAGTTAAAATATCAAAACGCTACATATCAGTAAATTACATATTAAATACTAATTACTTACACCCCCTTTTTGATTAAAAATCACCCATACAACAAACGTTTGCACACTTTAAGTGTTTAACAATGTTAATATCTTTGCCACGTTGGATTTTGTTATACTGATGTATAGTTGTGCTACCAATATGCAACTTATCAGAATATGTCAATACCACAGAATAGAACTTTCAATCTAAAAAACAAAAATGTAGATTTATGAAAAACAAAATTTTCAGTTTGTTACTGATGGTACTTGTGGCCACAGGAGCTTGGGCTCAAACGACACAAGTAAGCGGTACTGTCTACGACCAGCAAGGGCTACCATTCCCTGGCGCTTCGGTTGTAGTTGACGGCACCACCCAAGGCACTGTAACCGACCTCGACGGCAATTTCTCGCTAAAAGTCGATAATGCCACACAAAAATCGATAACTGTAAGTTGCATCGGATTTCAATCGCAAAACATATCACTTGCAACTCAACAAACTGGTCTGAAAATTTCACTCGTCGAAGAGGCTATCGGTCTTGACGAAATTGTGGCTGTGGGCTATGGTTCAGTAAAGAAGAAGGACTTAACAGGATCAGTAGCAACAGTTAACTCAGAAACACTTGCGGCTGTACCAGTAGCATCGGCCACCGAAGCTCTTACTGGTAAAATGGCTGGCGTGCAAATAACTACCACCGAAGGTTCGCCCGATGCTGAACTCAAGATACGCGTGCGAGGTGGCGGTTCAATCACACAAGATAACACTCCGCTCTTCATTGTCGACGGATTCCCTGTTGAGAGCATTAGCGACATACCAGCATCAGAAATTGAGGATATGACTGTACTTAAAGATGCATCATCAACAGCCATATATGGTTCACGAGGTGCCAATGGTGTTATACTCATCACAACAAAAAATGGTCAAGAGGGTAAGTTCGCTGTTGCATACAATGCTTACTATGCTGTAAAACGTATTGCAAAGACACTCGATGTTCTCGATGCTGGCGACTATACTCATTGGCAGTATGAATATGCTCTGTTGAAAGATAAAATGAGCGGATACGAAGAGTTCTTTGGCTCATGGAACGATATAGACCTTTATGACAATGCGCCAACCAACGATTGGCAAGATCTCACCTTTGGCCGTTGGGGACATACGTTTAACCACAACGTAACATTCACAGGTGGCTCTGACAAAATCAAATTCACTGCTGGTTACGCTCACATGAGCGACAAAGCCATAATGGAGGCATCACATTTTACTCGCGACAATGCCAATCTCAAGTTGCAAGCTAAACCTTGGAAACCTGTTACTGCCGACTTCTCTGTTCGCTACTCAAAAACTAATATATATGGCGGTGGTGCTAACGATGTATCATCAACATACGACTCTGATAAGCGTTTGAAATATTCGGTTATCTACACTCCTATACCTATTTCAAACCTCGATAGCAATTCTGGTTCGGACAACGATGACTTGGGCAATCTATACAACCCTATCGAAGCCCTTTACGACAACTACCGTGAGCAAGAGCGTCACACATTCAACTTGGGTGCAGCTCTTACAATCGAACCCATCAAAAATCTCAAAATCAAAAGTGAAGTCGGCTACGAAGTATATCGCAACCACGACCAACGTTTTTGGGGTACAACAACCTACTATGTAAAAAATGTACCTGCAAGCGAAAATCAAGGGAAGCCTGCAATACAGTTCCAAACAAAAGAACGCACTCGTCAACGTAATACCAACACCATCAACTACGATTTCAAAAAGATATTGCCAGAACCTAATCATCTGAACTTAATGATAGGTCAGGAATATGTTTATACAAAATCGACAACACAAACACAAGTAGTTCATGGTTTCCCAAAAACATTCGATGCACAAACAGCATGGAAACTATCTACTCAAGGTGTTGCGTTCTCAACTGAAAACTATATCAACCCTGACGACTATATCTTGTCGTTCTTTGGGCGTGCTAACTACGACTTCGACAGCAAATACTTACTCTCTGCAACGTTCCGTGCCGATGGTTCGAGCAAATTTGCAGAAAACAATCGTTGGGGTTATTTCCCTTCTGCCGCTCTTGCATGGCGTATATCGGCAGAAAACTTCATGGAAAACACTAAAGATTGGCTTACCGACCTCAAGTTACGTTTCTCATTTGGTACGGCAGGTAATAACAACATACCATCAGACCAAATCAACCAAATGTATGAGAGCAAAGCTACAAGTTGGATAAATGGTTATAACAATTATTGGGCACCAAGCAAAACAATGGCCAACTCTGACCTAAAATGGGAAACTACTGTAACACGCAACCTTGGTCTCGATTTTACCATTTGGGATGGTCAGATAACAGGTAGCGCAGAAGCTTATCTCAACACAACAAAAGACCTTCTTATCGATTTCAAAACAGCGGGCACAGGCTACGACAGCCAATATCGTAACATGGGCGAAACCGAAAACAAAGGTTTGGAATTCTCTATTACATGGAACGCTATCAAACGAGATAACTTTGAACTTAGCATTGGCGCTAACATTAGCTTTAACAAAAACGAAATCAAAGACCTTGGTTTGATGGAAGATTTTGGAGCAAGCACATATTGGGCAAGCACTGAAATACAAGACGACTTCTGGATTGCTAAAGGTGGTCGCGTAGGTCAGATAAAGGGTTATCGCAACGCAGGCAGATACGAAGTAGATGACTTTGAAGGCTACGACGAAAGCAGCAAAAAATGGGTACTCAAAGAAGGCGTTGCCGATGCAAGTACTGTTGTTTGCACAACACTTCGTCCTGGTACAATGAAACTCAAAGACATCGACGGCGATGGACTCATCGATTCAAACGATATGGAAATTATTGGTGATACCAATCCTAAACACACTGGTGGTTTCAACATCAACGGCCGAGTATTTTGGTTCGACATTGCTCTCAACTTCAACTGGAGCTATGGCAACGACGTTTACAACGCCAACAAAATTGAATTTACCTCAACTGGCAAATACCAATATCGCAACATGATTGACGATATGGCTACAGGAAAACGATGGACAAACCTCAATGCCGATGGCACACTTTGCAACGACCCTGAAGCACTGCGCGAGATGAACAAAAATACCACAATGTGGTCGCCACTTACCGACCGCATGGTACTTACCGATTGGGCTATTGAAGATGCATCGTTCCTTCGTCTCAACACTGCAACTATTGGCTATACGCTTCCTAAAGAAATAACCAAAAAATTCATGGTCAGCAATCTACGTTTCTACGCAACAGTCTACAACGTATTCTGTCTTACTAGCTACTCGGGCTACGACCCTGAAGTATCGACCATACGCAAGACTAACCTCACACCTGGTGTCGACTACTCGGCTTATCCAAAGAGCCGCCAGTTCGTAATCGGTGCTAACCTTAACTTCTAATCACTTACACAAAAGATTTTAGAAATGAAGACGAAAATATATATATCGCTCTTATCAGCATCGATAGCAGGTCTGACAGCATCGTGCGAACTCGATGCGCCAAGCGTATCGGCTCTCGACGCACAGAGTATCTGCTCAAATGTAACATTGGCCGATGCTGCTGTTATGGGCATTCACCAATCGTTTGGTGAAACCAATTCATATCGTGGCAGATTCTTACCATACTACGGTTTAAATACCGACATAGAATGGATTAACAGCAACGATGGCACAAAACTTCCCGACGAAAACAAATACGACCTATGCACATACGCTGCCACAGGTAGTAATGGTCAGATGAACACCGAAAACAACGCCTACGCTAAATTCTACGAAGGAATCGAACGTGCCAACCAGATAATTGTTGGATTACGCGAATATGGCGATGTTGATAACAATGCTGACATGGCTCAACTCCTAGGCGAAGCACTTACACTTCGTGCCTACGTATATCTTGACCTCATCAAAGGTTGGGGCGATGTACCAGCCCGCTTTGAACCTATTACATCAGAAACACTCTATTTGCCACGTACCAATCGTGACGTTATCTACAAACAACTACTTGCCGACCTTGAAGAGGCTGAGAACCTAGTTGGCTGGCCTAACGAAAATGACTTTACACAATCGGTAGAACGTGTGAGCAAGTCGTTTGTAAAAGGTTTTCGTGCTCGTGTAGCTCTATACGCTGGTGGATATAGCCAACGTGCCGATGGCGTTCGTCTCTCTACTGACTCCGAACTCGATCGCACTGCTATGTACCAAATAGCCCTCAAAGAGTGCAAAGAGGTTATCGAAGCTGGATATAACACATTGGGTGAATTTAAAGACAACTTCACCAACCTTTGTCTTGAAAACACCAAAGCTGGCAACGAAAGCCTATTCGAGATACCATTCTCTGATGGTCGTGGTCGAGTGCTCTACACATTTGGCATAAAGCACAATGCAAAAGACCAATATACACAACAAGCACAAGGCGGTGTAAACGGTCCACTCCCTACTCTCTTCTATGATTTTGACGTTGATGACGCTCGCCGCGATATAACATGCATACCATACGAATGGAGTAAAGACCTATCAGCCAATGGCAACGCAAAACAAGAACCAACAAGTTTGAAAAAATGGTGCTTTGGCAAACTCCGCTACGAATGGATGAGTCGTGTAGTAACATCGACCAACGACGATGGCATAAACTGGCAAGTAATGCGCCTTGCCGATGTTTACCTAATGGCAGCAGAAGCTGAAAACGAACTTAACGGACCAGCTAATGCTTGGCAGTATATGGAACCAGTGCTTAATCGTGTTCTTCCTGCAAGTAAAGTAGCTGCACTGCAAGCTAAATATACTGCAAGTAAAGAAGCCTTTTTTGCTGGTGTTGTTGACCAACGTGCATTTGAATTTGCTGGAGAAATGCTCCGCAAAGCCGATCTCATCCGATGGAACAAGCTAAGCACAAATCTTAGTACTGCACGCGAAAAAATGTGGAGTTTACTTCGCCGCGAAGGCAACTATGCCGACCTACCTACTAAGATATACTACAAATACGAGAAAAATTCCGATGGCGATGATGAAACACTCGTATTCTATGGTCTGAACCATGGCGAAACCGATGCTGAAGGCAAAGCACTTTGTGATGCCGATGAAACGTGGACAAGCACCACATGGATCGACATCGACGAAAATGCAGGAACTTCTAAATTGGGTGAATACATCAATGGCATGCCAGGTTACATATATGGACTTTATGGCAACAACAACCCTGATGCTCAACAATTCTGGCCTATTTGGGACAATTTTGTAAGCGCCAGCAACGGAACACTCCAAAACTACGACTTACTCTAAAAACGTCAAACAATATTGGAAACCCGAGCAATTCTATATACATACTCTGTTCGGGTTTCCAATAATTAAAACAATGAAAATATGAAACTGAAAAATATATTCATCGTTGCTGGTACCGCAACATTAGCTTTCAGTGTAGTAGCTTGCGACGACGACCGCAGTGAGGAACTTACATCAATGTCGTATTCGCGCTTGCTCGCTCCTGTTGGCATCGATGCCAGCGTCAGAAATAACACAAACATCCGCATTTCGTGGACTGAAGTAAATGGTGCTGTATCGTATGTAGTAGAGGCACACGCTAACGACTCAACCAATACCTTTAGCGGTAACGCTGCAGTACGCGTTGAAGACATTAAGTTCGAAGATTTGCCATATACCATTACAGGACTCGATGGCGAAACATACTACGCCGTGCGTGTGATGGCCATAGCCGAAGACCAATCGAAAAATTCGAAGTGGAATGCCTATCTCAAATCAGATGGCGAAGTGCTAAAAACAGGCGGTGAACAAATCCTTGCCACTATAACAGACGATGACATAACAGCCGATGGCGCAACCATACGATGGACAAGCGGAACCGACGTAACCAACAACTATATCGTCATAACTAAAGACGGAGATGAGGTAAAACGAGTTACCCTCACCGCTGAAGATAATGATAATGGATATGTTGTTGTAACTGGGTTGAATCCAGAATCGACATACAAAGCCATCTTGTACAAGAATACAACCGACAAGGTAGTTTCACGCGGTAGTCAGAACTTTAAAACTGCAATTGACTTAGGTGGAGCAATAGCAGTAAACCCTGGCGATGACATCAAACAGATCATAGCCGATGCTGAAGATGGTGCTACATTGGCATTCTATCCTGGTGTATATAATATCCTATCAGATGAAGGCGTTAATTCTAAAATAGAAATTAATAAGAGCATCAAATTTACATCTGTACGTTCTTCTGACAGAGCCATCATCAATGGTTGTATTCATCTATTCGCAGGCGCTTCATTTGAAGCAGAAAAGATAATTTTCGATGGCGCAATCGGAACACTTACTGAAGATGAAACAGCATCTAATATAGTATCTACTGATGGTAGCCAAGCATTTGAATGGAAAGAAGCTGGCGTTTATCCATCATTCAAACTCTCTGATTGCGAAATTAAACGTTATACTAAAGGTTTCTACTATATAAACATTGCAGCAGAAATTGATGAATTGACTATAAACAATTGTACTATTCATGATATAGAGTGTAGTGGTGGCGATTTATTTGACTGCCGTAAAGGATATATCAAAGAACTTAATATAACAGAAAATACTATATACAATAGTGCTGCAAGTCGTGACTTTATTCGTTATGATGATAATATTTCTGCATTTGGCGATGCTACAACATGCCCAACAACAATAGTAATTGAAAATAACACACTTTACAATGTTGGCTCAGGTGAATCAAATTACCGAATGATATACGTTCGTTGGGGTAATGTAAAAGAAAACATTCCACAAACTATCAGTTTCAAGAATAATATAGTTGTAGGATTCAACAACAAACGCGGATTTGCTAATCAAGCTACTACTGCTACAATTAATTTTAGCAACAACTTCTATTATAACTGTCTAAATCTTATATCTTTAGCAGATGGTAACACTGAAGCTATTACACAGTACGATGAAGAAGGTACAATACTTACAAAATCACCATTCCAAGACGCAACAAATGGCGATTTTACTATAATAGAAGAAGAATTTACTTCTGGAACGAACCATCCAGGTGACCCTCGTTGGTATAAATAAAGAAAGAACAAAGCATCTAATGCAAAAAGGCTGCACTCTGCTATGGGGTGCAGCCTTTCTGCATTAAAAAAGCTATCTTTGCAACAACATAACCATACAATTATATTGTAAAACAATAAAAAATAGTACATCCACACACTGATGAAAATATCGTTCCATTATCTCACACTACTTATCTATCTACTCTTTCCACACATTGTAAACGCTATCCAATGCGATAGTATACACCGAAACATACCACTCATTTCAATAAAAACCGATGTTGGTACTGCATTGAAATCAAACGCATTTATGAGTGGTACCAACAAACATAATACACCTATTAATCGCTTTTCAGTAATATCGTTCAACATTGGCATACAGACTACAGGTGATGCCGAATGGCAACAGTTACACAATATGCCTTCATACGGATTGGGAATAGCTGCCACCAATATCAATAATCATAGCGAAATTGGTCGACCAATATCCATCTTTGGTTTCTATCATGGCGTTATCAAACATTGGAAAAAATCGGCTCTACGTTATCATACCGAATTAGGCTTGGCTTATGGTTGGAAACCTTACGACATACAAAACAATCCGTACAACATTGCAATTGGTTCTAAATTAACAGCACGCATCAGTTTCGGTCTTGACTATGAAATGCAAATTGGCAAACATTATCTCTGTGGCATTGGAGCTAATCTTACGCATTTTTCAAACGGAGCTATTCGCAAACCCAACAAAGGAGTAAACTTCGTAGCACCTTTTGTGCGCTTTAGTTATCTGTTCAATAATAACAGAGAAATAAAACCTCTTATACCAATTCTTATCAAACGGCAAGCACATGAAGTGCAACTGAGTGTTGGCTATGGTCGGAAACAAGAGTTTCAGAGTCTGTGGCGTCATCCTGAATTAAGTAGTGCCATGTACGAAATGCAAAGTTTCAACATGTTCACTCTAAAAGTTGGATATATGCGCCAATATTGCCAAAAAGGTAAATGGGGTGTTGGCATAAGCATGTATTTCGATGAGTGGATAGGTAGCGACATCACGATTGACGAGGAGGGACATGTGCATAAAGATCTCTCACAACGACAAAACAAACCTATTGTGGGCTATTATATTGGACACGAATTTCTCATAAACCGAATAGCCATTGTATCCGATTTGGGATACAACTTCTACACAAAGCACGTCTCTGCTGATTATAAAAACGACATAAATGTCTTTGAACGTTTAGGCTTGAAATATTATTTGCCATTCAATGCTTTCATTGGCGTCAATGTGTTTGCAAACAGAGTTAAAGCCAACATTGTAGAGTGGAATATGGGATATGCGTTGCAATGGAGCAAACGTGTTGTTGATAGACAATAAAAAAGCTGTAAAACATACGTTTCACAGCTTTTTATACCAATTTTTCCAGTGATCCAGGCGGGACTCGAACCCACGACCCGCAGCTTAGAAGGCTGCTGCTCTATCCAGCTGAGCTACTAGACCATCGCAAATTGCGGTGCAAAGATATATATTTATCGGGAAATGCTATTCATCAAATACTTAAAACTTCTAAACTTTTAGCCATTTTATTATAATCATACCAGGCAAACAGCATAGTAGCACGTAAATGAAAAACATCTCATACCCCAACGCCTCTTGCATATAACCCGAAATCATACCTGGTAACATCATACCAAGTGCCATAAATCCTGTACACAATGCATAATATGCCGTTTTGTATTCTCCCTTTGAAAACTGAATAAGATATAGCGTAAATGCCGTAAAACCGAAACCATATCCAAACTGTTCTAACGCAACAGCCGAACATACTACCCAAAAATTGCTTGTCTGTATCAATGCTAAACCAACATAAACAACATTGGGTACATTCATCGATAAAACCATTGGCCACAACCACTTACGTAATCCTTGACGAGCTACAACAATACCACCCAAGAGTCCTCCCGCAAGTAGTGCAACAACACCTACTGTACCATATATCAAGCCAACCTGCTCGTTGCTCATGGCTAATCCACCAACCTCAATATCATCTAATAAAAAAGGAGCAGCCATTTTTGATAATTGTGCCTCGCCCAATCTAAACAAAAGGATGAACGCTATTGTAGCTACAATATTCTCTTTGCGAAAGAATGTGATAAAAATATCGATAGTTTCCCCACGTTTACTATTATCATCGCTATCTACATGTGGTAATGCATACCTATGATAAAACACTATTAATACGAACAGAACAGCAACAGCTGCAAAAACAATGCTCCATGCAGTAAACATGCTGCCCGACAATTTGCATAACGCACCTGCTGCCATAACCATCACTCCTTGTCCTAAAACCATTGCTATGCGATAGAATATATTGCGCACACCTACAAAAAATGATTGTTCTTCTTCGCTTTGTGCCAACATGTAAAACCCATCGGCAGCTATGTCGTGTGTAGCCGAAGCAAATGCCATGAGCCACATCACAGCAATGGTCAATTGTAAGAAGAATGTTGTGGGTATGAGAAACGCAACGGCAGCAAAACCTACTGCTAAAATAGTTTGCATTGCAATAATCCACCACCGCTTTGTTTTATTTAGGTCGACAAACGGACTCCACAATGGCTTTATCACCCATGGCAAATAAAACCAACTAGTGTAGAGCGCTATTAGGCCATTACTAACACCTAAATTCTTGTACATCACCACCGAGGCACTTATTATGATGGCATACGGTAATCCTTCAGCCAGATATAACGATGGAACCCATCGCCAACCTCTCATTATATTTTTCATAATCGAAAATTAAAAAGATGAGGGTCGGCCACCCACTATATGCGGCAGCTGACCCTCTCTATTCTTCAGTATATATCTTATACAGATTACAATTTACGCGACACTTCAATCTCTTCGTATACCTCGAGAACATCGCCTACTTGTATGTCGTTGTAATTGGTTATCGACAAACCGCAGTCGAGACCAGCTGCAACCTCTTTTACATCGTCTTTGAAACGCTTGAGCGAAGCAAGCTCGCCTGTGTAAACCACGATACCATCGCGAATTACGCGCACCTTCGATTTGCTCTTAACTTTACCCTCGTTAACAAAGCAACCTGCAATTGTACCAACTTTTGAAATCTTGAATGTCTCACGCACCTCTACGTTACCTGTTACTTGTTCACGTATTTCAGGCGAAAGCATACCCTCCATTGCCGACTTCAATTCTTCCAATGCATCGTAAATTATTGAATACAAGCGTATGTCGATTTCTTCACGCTCAGCAAGTTTACGTGCTGCTGCTGACGGGCGAACTTGGAAACCGACTACGATAGCATTCGATGCTGTTGCAAGCATAATGTCGGCTTCTGAAATCTGACCTACACCATGATGGATAACATTAACCTGTATCTCGTCTGTCGAAAGTTTGATAATCGAATCGGTAAGTGCTTCAACCGAACCGTCAACGTCACCCTTGACAATAACGTTAAGCTCTTGGAAGTTGCCAATAGCCAAACGACGACCGATTTCATCGAGTGTGATATGCTTATGAGTACGCATTTCTTGCTCACGACGCAATTGGTCGCGCTTATTAGCTACCTCTTTTGCCTCTTTTTCATCGGCAAATACGTTGAATTTTTCGCCTGCCTGAGGTGCACCATTCAAACCAAGCACCAAAACTGGCTCCGAAGGACCTGCTTTTTCAACCTTCTGATTACGCTCATTGAACATGGCTTTTACACGGCCATAGTTTGAACCGCACACCACCATATCACCCACATTGAGCGTTCCGTTATTAACAAGCAGTGTAGCCACGTAACCGCGTCCCTTATCGAGCGACGATTCGATGACATTGCCTGCTGCTGCACGGTTTGGATTGGCTTTGAGTTCGAGCATATCAGCTTCGAGTAATACCTTGTCGAGCAACTTATCAACATTGATACCCTTCTTTGCTGAAATCTCTTGGCACTGATATTTACCACCCCACTCTTCAACAAGGTAGTTCATATTAGCCAAAGCCTCACGTATCTTATCAGGATTTGCACCTGGCTTATCTATTTTGTTTATAGCAAATATGATAGGCACATTAGCTGCAGCTGCATGGTTAATAGCCTCTATGGTTTGTGGCATGACGCTATCGTCGGCTGCTACAATGATAATAGCCACGT
Source organism: Bacteroidales bacterium (assembly GCA_045118595.1). Lineage (GTDB taxonomy): Bacteria > Bacteroidota > Bacteroidia > Bacteroidales > Marinilabiliaceae > W3P20-009. Next base: position 29,449 of record JBGUYH010000149.1, read on the forward strand.
CGGTAACTTGAGCACCTCGTGCACGCATTGCTGTGAAGGCTTCGTGACCTGGTGTATCAAGGAATGTAATGTGACGACCATTGTCGAGTTTTACATTGTAAGCACCAATATGCTGTGTTATACCACCAGCTTCACCACTGATGACATTGGTGTTGCGGATATAGTCGAGCAACGATGTTTTACCATGGTCAACGTGACCCATGACAGTAACAATAGGCGGACGCTCTTCAAGGTCGGCTTCATCGTCAACTTCATCCTCCACACTCGATGCTACCTCTACACTCACAAACTCAACTTGATAACCAAATTCTTCTGCTACGATAGCCATCGATTCGGCATCAAGACGTTGGTTGATTGATACGAGTGTACCGAGCGACATAAATGTAGCAATAACCTGATTAACAGGCACTCCCATCATAGTAGCGAGTTCGTTGGCAGTAACAAACTCTGTAACTTTCAATATCTTCTTCTCGGCTTCGAGGCGCTCTTCTTCTTCAGCTCGACGTTGGCTCATCTCCTCACGTTTGTCGCGACGGTGCTTCGAGTGCTGACTCTTTGCTCCTTTAGCTGTAAGGCGTGCCAAGGTCTCTTTTATCTCCTTCTGAACCTCTTCTTCGTTCACTTCTTGGCGATGTGGACGCTTATTCTTCTTGTCCTTACCACCTTGTTTGCCACCACCATTTTGCTGGTTATTATTGTTGTTGCCACCATTTTTAGGTTGGTTATTGTTATTACCACCCTCTTGACCGTTTTGCTGCTTATTTTTCTTCTGCTTATCGCGGTTGATAGCATTATTAACTTGCTTAATGGTGTTTGGCGATGTTATGTCGACGCGTTCATTCTCTTTTTGAATGCGCTGACGTTTTTTCTTATCGTTTTTCCTATTACCATGTCCCTCATTGCGTTCAATAGGTAATTCTATTTTACCAATGACGGTTGGTCCTGTAAGTTTGCGTTGATCAAGCTTAAATACACCTTGTTCGTCATCGTCTAATGGTTCTACAACCTTAGGTTGTGCCTGACGCTGTGGTTGAGGTTGAGGCTGTGGCTTAGGTTCTGGCTTAGGCTGCTCCACTTTGGGTGCTGCTTCAACTTTGGGCTCTGCCTTTGGTTCTACCTTAGGTTCTGGCTTAGGCTGCTCCACTGGTTTAGGAGCCTCTTTTTTAGGTTCAGCAGGTTTAGGTTGGTTTTTCTTCCCATTAAGGTCTATCTTACCAACCACCTTTGGTGCTTTCAAAATATCGGGCGAAACAAGCTCAGCCTCTTCTGTCTGCGCTATGCTCACCGTCTCTTTCTTCTGCTTATGTTTTTGCTCTTCGCCTATTTTTTCCGACTGTTTTTTTATGTTCTTATCGGGCGAAAAGTGTTGTTCTATCAGTGTGCAATATTCGTCTGGAACCTTGGTATTGGAGGTAACTTCTTCGTTGTAACCTTGCTTGCTCAAGAATTCGGCCAACGTTTTCACGCCTACGCCCAATTCACTGGCCAACTTGCTTATTCTTTTTCCTTCTGCCATATATTAGTATCTTTTTCTCAGTTAAACAATTGTCACCTCCAAACACAGTTCAGCGGTGACTAAATCGCACAGCCGGTATCATTCGAATTCGGCCTTTAGTATAGCCAATACATCGTCGACAGTCTCTTCTTCTAGGTCGGTACGACGAAGTAATTCATCACGACCAAGTTCGATAACCGACTTAGCTGTGTCGCAACCAATCTCTTTCAGAACATCGATAATCCAACCATCGATTTCATCAGCAAACTCTTCAAGTTGTACGTCTTCTTCTGCTTCGGCTTGCTCACGGAATACGTCGATTTCGTATCCACAAAGTTGTATAGCAAGTTTTATGTTACAACCACCCTTACCTATGGCAAGTGATACCTGATCTGCATCGAGGTATACATCGGCTTTACGTTGCTCGTCGTCAACCACAATTGAGTTTATCTTAGCAGGATTCAGAGCACGCTGCACATAGAGCTGAATGTTATTAGTGTAATTGATAACGTCGATATTCTCATTACGAAGCTCGCGCACAATGCTATGAATGCGGGCGCCTTTCATACCAACGCATGCACCTACTGGGTCGATACGGTCATCGTACGACTCAACAGCCACTTTTGCACGTTCGCCTGGCATGCGAACAATCTTCTTTATTGTGATGAGGCCATCGAATATTTCTGGAACTTCACTTTCAAACAAACGCTCGAGGAATACTGGCGATGTTCGTGAAAGGATGATAAGCGGATTGTTGTTCTTTATTTCAACGCGAACAACAACGGCACGCAATGTATCGCCCTTGCGGAAGAAGTCAGATGGTATTTGCTCGCTCTTTGGCAAAATAAGGTCGTTACCTTCTTCATCGCGAACCAAAACTTCGCGTTTCCAAACTTGGTAAACTTCACCTACTACAATCTGACCAATTCGATCTTTGTAGAGCTGATAGATATTATCTTTCTCGAGCTCCATAATGCAGCCAGCCAACTGCTGACGCAAACTCAAAATAGCTCGACGACCAAAATCCTTCATCGATACGGCTTCAGTAACGTCTTCGCCTATTTCAAAGTCGGCATCAATTTTCTTAGCTTCCGACAATGATATTTGCAAGTTCGAATCTTCTACCTTACCATCTTCTACCACTGTACGATTACGCCATATTTCGCAGTCGCCTTTATCGGTATTGATAATAACGTTGTAGTTTTTGTCGGTGCCATAGGTCTTGACAAGGATGCTACGAAATGCGTCTTCCAATATGCGTATAAGAGTGGCGCGATCGATGTTTTTTAGCTCCTTGAATTCGGCAAATGTATCTACTAAATTAATCTTTTCCATATCTCGTTTATTTTAGGATATGATGTTTATATAACATTACTTTTTTTCTTACTTAAAGTGAATTACATCTTTCACCATCTTTACTTCGGTGTAAGCGTAACGATAATGGTTGGTAACCAATTGCTTTTTCTTCTGTCCCTCAACTTGTATGCGCTCGTCAATATTAACTTCAAATCCTTCAGCGTCAGCGGCTGTCAATATTCCGTTTTTATGCGAACCATTGGGGTATGTAACCTCTACTTCGTTACCTATGTTTTTTTCAAACTGCCCAAGCACTTTTAGCTCGCATCCTATACCTGCCGATGACACTTCGAGTTCATAGTCTTCTACATCTCGATTAAAATTATCTTCTATTAGGTGTGTCAACTCGGCACAATAATCGATGCTGATACCCTCTTTGCGGTCGATAGTGAGGCGTATAACATTGTCGGCACTAACAGTAAGCTCAACAATGAACGCGCCATCGGGTTCTATGCGTTGGCACACCACTTTTTCTATCTCTTCAGCGTTTATCATAGCTTATTTTTTTACAAATGAAATAGGGGACCTTGTTTTGAAAAGTCCCCTACAATGTGCTTGTATTGTATTTTTCGTTGGCAAATTTATACAAAAAAGCGCAAGTGTGCAAATGTTTATCTATTTTACCATTGAAAAAGTATTTATGACTATTGATTGGTTTTTGTTTTTAGTTCTAAATTTTAAGTCATATTCTTTGTAGCTATCCAAATAGGGCATAGGTTATTGTAAGACCAGCCATTACAACCGATACCATCGACATCAATTTTATGAGTATGTTAAGAGATGGTCCTGATGTATCTTTGAATGGGTCGCCAACTGTATCACCAACCACAGCAGCCTTATGGCAGTCGCTACCTTTGCCTCCATGGTTTCCTTTCTCGATGTATTTCTTAGCATTATCCCATGCACCGCCTGCGTTATTGAGCATTACAGCTAATGTAAAACCTGCTGTCAGTCCACCGCCCAAAAGTCCGATAACGCCTGGTACACCAAATAGCACGCCAACTGCTACTGGTACAATGATGGCCAACAACGATGGTACTATCATCTCATGCTGTGCTCCTTTGGTTGAAATCTCTACGCAGCGTGCATAATCGGGAGTACCCGTTCCATCCATTATACCTGCTATTTCGCGGAACTGACGACGCACTTCATCAACCATTTTGCTAGCTGCTCTACCTACAGCTTTCATACTCATGGCGCAAAATAGGAATGCCATCATAGCACCAATAAAAAGTCCACCTAATAGTAATGGATTGAATAGCGACAGGTCGAATGCTGAGACAAAATCGCGCATTGTTGCTTCAGCTATTTTTATTGTTCCATCCCTACCATCGACCGAAAATATAACATCGCCTATCTGTTTTATACCATCTGTTTGATTGGCCAGACGCACGAGCCACATTCTTATCTCTTCCATGTATGCTGCTAACAATGCCATAGCGGTAAGGGCTGCCGAACCTATGGCAAAACCTTTACCTGTAGCTGCTGTTGTATTGCCCAAACTGTCGAGAGCATCGGTGCGCTCACGTACTTCTTTGTCCAAACCACTCATTTCTGCATTGCCACCTGCATTATCGGCTATCGGACCAAAAGCATCGGTTGCTAATGTCACACCAAGTGTTGACAACATACCTACTGCAGCAAAGCCTATACCGTAAACACCATTAGCAAATGCATGTGGGTCGTGTGCAAAACCACCTGCACATCCAAATGCAGCAATTATTGCAGCTGCTACTACCACAACTGGCAACCATGTTGAGTACATGCCTACGGCTATTCCTTCGATGATTGTGGTAGCATATCCTTGCTGAGTTTGATCGGCTATTCCACGAGTAGGTTTATATTCGTCAGA
>JBGUYH010000150.1:0-19228 GCA_045118595.1 Bacteroidales bacterium
GGGTTAGAAGGTAAATACTCTTCACCCGAGAGAGTAGCCGATACTGTTATGCGAGATTTCATTAATGGCTTTAACCCTAATGTTGTAGATTATATGAGATAAAAAATTAAGTAGGTTATGTGCAATATTATTGTCTTAATTCTTTATTAGTTGTATAGCATCTATTATTTTTAGTGTAGGTTTGTTTTTAATAAGTATCTTTGCTACTTGATTAATATTCTTATTTCGATTATGAAGATGAAAATAATAATAATGCTTGGGGCTATGATGATGGTCTCGAATGTTATGGCCCAAGATGTTTTTGGTGGAATGGGGCCGAAGAGTAGTGCACAGTCAGCTCCTAAGAGTACATCGGCAGCCAAGCAGTCGGCTTCTCCAAAGGCGATGCCCGACAAACCTAACCGCATCGATGCGCAAGGACGCAAACAAGGTGAATGGGCTAAGCGATATGCCAATGGACAATATATGTATGAGGCCAATTTTGTAGACGATAAACCAGTTGGGTTAGTAACCAGATATGCCGAAGACGGTAAAAAAGTGTCGGAAACAACATTTGAAAAAGATGGAAGTGCAAGTGTTGTCTATTTTCACGATAATGGCAAGAAAGCATCAGAAGGGAAGTATACAGCGAGTAAAAAACGTGATGGCTTGTGGATATACTATAACGAACGCAAGATAAAAGTGGCAGCTGAAAATTATTCGAACGGCAAACTAAATGGTACATCATACACCTACTATGAGAATGGTAAAATTGCCGAAGAGATAAACTACACCAACGATGTTCTCAATGGTCCGTGGATTCAGAATTTGCCAAGTGGTACACGTCGCCTCGATACACACTATGTAGATGGCAAAATAGATGGTAGGTATCGTTATTGGGACAATGATGGATATTTGAGTGTAGATGGCACTTACCGTAATGGAGTACAAGTGGGCGATTGGAAAATATATGAGGGAAATGGTTCAACAAAGTTCTTTGTTATGCAGTATGATAACGATGGTTCGCTTTTGAACGAAGAAGAGGTACAACGACGAATGAGCGACAGACTCGACGAATTGGAAGCCAAGCGCAAATTTATTGTTGATCCTGAACAATACATGAATACGCCAGAACTATATAAGCCATAATTTTATGAAAAAGCAAGCATTTGTAGTATTGATGATAGCAACTATCAGTTTTAGTTGCTCGCATCCATTGCAACCAACAGCCAATGATGTGTTGTGGTACGATGAACCAGCACATATATGGGAAGAGTATTTGCCAGTTGGCAATGGTAGGTTAGGACTGATGCCTCAAGGTGGAGTATCTGACGAACACATTGTTTTGAATGAAATCTCGATGTGGTCAGGCTCAGAGGCCGATTATAGTAATCCACAGGCCGCCGAAAGTTTGCCTCGTATTAGGCAATTGCTTTTTGAAGGTCGAAATGCTGAAGCACAAAAATTGATGTACGAAACATTTGTGCCCAAAGCAACAACATGCGACACCTATGGTACATACCAAATGCTTGCCGATATGCATATGCTTATGGCGGTTGATACTACAGCTCAGATAAGCAATTACAAACGTATACTTAATATGGCAAATGGTGTTGCCACAACTGATTTTACAATAGGAACTAATCATATTCAGCGATGTTATTTCGCTTCACGTGCTGCCGATGTTATTGTCATACGTCAGAAAAGCACAGAGCCTATCGATGTCGATGTGCAGTTGTCGCGACCAGAGCGAGGTGTCCTATCAGTGAGTGGCAACAAAATTGTACTGAGCGGAGAACTAAATAGTGGACAAGATAGTGTGAGTGGTGTGTGTTACGAGGCTCTAATGCAAGCTCAGACTAATGCTAAACAATGTCAAGTTAGCACACAAGGTATACACATAGAGCAAGCAACTAATATTGTTATCGTCTTATCGGCCACAACAAGTTATTTGGCAGGTATTAATTATAAGGATGAGGCTGAGACGTTACTATCTAAAGCACTTGCTGCTAACTATGATGAGTTGTTGGCTGAACATAGCAAATTACACAATGCGCTCTATGCACGAGTTCGTCTCAACATACAAGGCTGTGGTGATACCATTATGCCAACCGATGAACGTATAATCAGATATGCACAGAGTCACGACCCAGCGATGGCTGTGCTATATTATAATTTTGGGCGTTATTCACTTATAAGCAGCACACGTGAGGGATCGTTGCCTCCTAACTTACAAGGATTATGGGCAAATGGTTGTTATACACCATGGAATGGCGATTATCATACCAACATCAATGTGCAGATGAATCATTGGCCACTCGAACAAGGCAATTTGGATGAATTATATGAACCACTCATACGTTTAGTTGAAAATTCAGTAGCATCGGGGCAAAAAACGGCCAAAGACTTTTATGGAGCCGATGCATGCGGATGGGTTATGCATATGATGACTAATGTATGGCGTTTTACAGCTCCAGGCGAGCATCCATCGTGGGGAGCAACAAATACGGGTGGAGCATGGCTCTGTCAGCATTTGTGGGAACGCTATGAGTACACACTCGATACAGCCTATTTGCAACGTATTTATCCTATTATGCGTGGAGCTGCCGAATTTTTTGAGTCGACAATGGTGCACGAACCATCGCATCAATGGCTTGTAACAGCTCCTACATCATCGCCAGAAAATTCGTTCTATGTATCAGGTTCTACCGAGCCAGTTAGTGTTTGTATGGGACCAACAATGGATACCGAAATAATTCGTGAATTATACACCAATGTTGTTAACGCAGCATCAATATTAAAGCAAGAGGATTCATTTACTAACAAGCTGAAGACCGACATTGCACAACTTCCTCCATTCCAAATATCGGAGCAAGGTTACCTTATGGAGTGGCTTACCGACTATGAAGAGAGTGATGTGCATCATAGGCATGTATCGCACCTCTACGGATTGCACCCATCAAACCAAATAAGTCCGATAGAAACGCCAGACTTAGCTGAAGCGTGTCGGCAGACACTCAATAGGCGAGGTGATGAAGCTACAGGGTGGAGTAGGGCTTGGAAGATAAATTTCTGGGCTCGTTTGTTCGATGGAAACAGAGCTGAAAAATTGCTGAGTAGTTTGTTATCTACGGCTATCGATTCAGTAGGTAAACATCATAGTGGTACATTCCCTAATCTTTGGTGTTCACATCCACCATTCCAACTCGATGGTAACTATGGAGGTGCAGCAGGTATTGGCGAAATGCTTATGCAAAGTCACATGGGATATATATGTCCGTTGCCAGCATTGCCTGATAATTGGGAAAATGGCAGTGTAAAAGGCATCAAAGTGAGAGGTGGTGCAACAGTGGGAATGGTATGGACCGAAGGAAAATTACAACGTCTATCGCTTAGTGGTGGCAAGGCTGATAAGTATATGATAGTTATGCCACATGCTGTAAGCAAGGTGATATTGATGAGTGGTAGCAAGCAGCAAGAGCTTGAAGTGAGAGAATATCGCAACAAACCAAGCATTGAAGTTACAATGAATGATGGCGATGTGGTGATAACATTAGAATAGTATACACAAGAAAGGAACAGACAACAATGGCACAAGAGAGACCTTTAATATTGATTTCGAACGACGATGGCATCGAGGCACGTGGCATACATGCTTTGGCTCAAGTAGCCGCACATTATGGCGATGTTGTAGTTGTGGCGCCGAACAAAGGTTATTCAGGACAGAGTCACTCGATAACAGTGGGCAGTGACTTACAAGTTACCAACTACGATATGGGCATAGATAATGTTAAATGTTACAAAGTAAGTGGATCGCCTGTCGATTGTATCAAATTGGGTTATCATGCCTTAGTTGATCGCAAGCCAACAATAGTGCTATCAGGTATAAATCATGGTAGCAATACATCGTCGAGTGTGCACTATTCGGGTACTATGGGTGCAGTGCGTGAGGGTGCATTGTTAGGAATCAGAGGTATGGGTTTTTCACTTGCTGACGACGATAAAGAGGCAAATCTTGATAATGCAATGAATGTAGCCAATAGACTCATATCTTGGCTATTGCAATGTAATACGCCAGTTAGTACATTTTTCAATGTTAACATGCCTACCTGCACTCCGCAAGGTATTAAGACTGTGCGTATGGCTGCGGGGCATTGGCGCGAAGATTATCATATGGCTGAAGACCCATGGAATGGTAAACACTATTGGCTTATTGGTACATTTATCAACGATGAACCATCGTCAACCGAAACCGATGAATATTGGCTCAATAAAGGCTACGTTACTGTATGTCCGATAAAGCTTGATGTTACATCCGATGAGGTGTATGAACAATTGAAAAATGAAGTTTTTTAAAATGATAAAATAATGACCATCAATAAATTATCATATGGGGTGGTGCTCGGTCTGATTGCACCATTAGCAGTGGCGTTCTCGTTTTTCTATTTTGGTGTAACCAACGGATTGCCATGGGTCGAATTTTTTGGTTGGTTAGTCAAAATTGACTTTGCCTCATCGCTAATAGCAGTGAGTACATTAGCCGATTTAGCCCTCTTTATGGGATTTGCCTACTCAAATAAGATGGAAATTGCGCGAGGCATTTTTATGGCAACGATATGTTGGGCAATGGTAGTTGTTGTTTTCAAATTCATCATACAAGGTTGATATGAAATATTACATCATAGCAGGTGAACCATCGGGCGATTTGCACGCTTCCAATTTGATGAAAGCCATAAAAGAAGAAGACTCTGATGCGCAATTCCGATATTGGGGTGGCGATTTGATGAAAGCACAAGGTGGCGATTTAGTGCGTCACTATCGCGACACAGCCGTTATGGGTGTGTGGGATGTACTTACACATTTGGGAAAGATACGAGGCAACTTTAAGGCGTGCCGTGCCGATTTACTTGAGCATCGTCCGGATGTTCTGATATTGGTAGATTATGCGGGTTTTAATCTGCCTATGGCAAAATTTGCCAAGCTCAATGGCATTAAAACATTCTACTACATAGTGCCTAAAACATGGGCATCGAAAGAGGGTAGAAATAAGAAATTGAAGATGTTTGTGGATAAGATGTTTACTATCTTACCATTCGAAACTCAATACTTTGCAAGTAAAGGAATCGACGTAACTTATTGTGGAAATCCAGTAATGGATGCTATAGATAATCGTCAGAATAAAGGCGAAAGTTTCGAGGCGTTTTGCAATCGAAATAATCTCGATACTCGTCCCAAAATAGCATTACTTGCTGGTAGTCGCAAAGCTGAGTTGAAGTACAATTTACCTGTTATGTTAAGCGTTGTAGAACGCTATCCCAATTATCAATTTGTAATAGCAGGAGCACCATCATTTACTATAGCCGACTATGCACCTTATTTAGAAAATAATGATAATGTAAAAATCGTGTTTGGTGAAACGTATCAACTAGTTAGTCAGGCACGTGCAGCATTAGTAACATCGGGTACAGCAACTCTCGAGACTGCAATATTGAATTGTCCACAAGTTGTAGTTTACCTAATGTGGGGTGGGGCATTTAGCGATTTTATAGCGCATCTATTTATAAAATCGAAGTTTATAAGTCTTGTAAACCTTATTTTGGGGCGCGAAGTAGTAAAGGAATTATTTCAGAAAGCCTATTCGCGTGAAAAATTATTAAGCGAACTTACAGCACTTACTACCGACACCGACACTCGCCAGCAAATGTTATCCGACTATGCTGAGTTACGTACACTTGTAGGTGGAGCAGGTTGTAGCCAACGTGCAGCAAAAGCAATGTTTCATGAATTGAAGATTAATAATTAATAATTCGTAAGTAGTCATTCGTTATTAGTAATTATCACCATGTTTTCATTATTTAAAAAAGAGCTATCAACATTTTTTTCTTCACTAACAGGCTATTTAGTTGTTGCTGTATTTTTAACAGCAACAGGTTTGTTTTTGTGGGTTGTACCTGGTGAACTCAATATATTGTATGGTGGTTATGCCACTTTGGAACCATTATTTGGTATTGCACCATGGATTTATTTGTTTTTAGTTCCTGCCATAGCTATGAGATTCATTGCCGAAGAGAGGAAACAAGGCACACTCGAATTGTTACTTATTCGTCCTTTATCTGTTTGGCAAATTGTTATAGCCAAATATTTAGCATGCTTTACCTTGGTGTGCATTAGCATATTGCCCACATTTACATATTTGTTTGTTGTGTGGCAGTTGGGCGATCCTATTGGCAATATTGATATGGGAGCAACCATTGGTTCGTATATAGGTTTAGTATTACTCGCAGCTGTCTATATGGCTGCAAGTTTGTTTGCCTCGTCGCTCACCGATAATCAAATTGTAGCCTTTGTAATAGGCGTTGTGCTATGTTTTTTGCTCTATACGGGTTTCGATTCTATAGCTTTATTGCCAGCTGCCAAAGGTGTGCAAGATGTTGTGGCTATGTGTGGTGTTAGCAGTCACTACGATAGCATATCGCGAGGAGTGGCTGATAGCAGAGATGTTATCTATTTTGTATCGGTTGCAATATTCTTTATGGCTCTGACTGTAGGAGCTGTTTCACGCCAACGAGTGAGTGCAATACGATGGACAACTATACCTTTATTTTTGGTGCTGATAAATGTTGTTGCATCAGTGGCACATTTCCGTATCGATCTTACATCTGAAGGCCGTTTTACACTATCTGGTGTAACACGTAATTATTTGCAAAGTGTGGATGATGATGTTACAATAAAATTATACCTTGACGGTGAATTGAATCCTGGTTTTAGCAGATTAAAAAAAGCAGCAGTTGAGCTTATCGATGAACTTAATGTGTGTGCTCATAGCAGTATTAGGCAGATAACACTCAATCCAGCAAACATGAGCAAAAACGAGTATGAAGCATTGACGAATGAACTATCGGAAATAGGTTTCGGTGGTGTGCCAGTTTTCGAAACGAAAGAGGATGGAAGAAAAACACGTTCGGTTGTTTATCCATATGCACAAATATCAGTAAACGATAAAATTACATGGGTTAATCTGCTCGAAAATATACCAGGACTCAGTTCCGACGAAAATCTGAATCGTTCAGTTGAAGACCTTGAGTACAAATTAGTTGATGGCATACATCGTATCACAACAGATGAAAAGCCACGTATAGCCTTCATTGAAGGACATGGTGAACTCGATGAAATTGATGTTGTTGAGGCTACTGATGCTTTGTCGCATTATTTTGCTGTCGACCGCGGACAAGTAGGTACAGATGCATCGATACTAGACCCATATAAAGCTATCATTGTAGCAAAGCCCACTAACAAATTTACTGAAACAGAAAAATTTGTTATTGACCAATATGTGATGCGTGGCGGCCGTGTTATGTGGCTTGTCGATGCCGTGAATATGACTCTCGATACATTGCGCAATGCACCACATACCATCGGACTCTTTGCCGATTTCAACATCGAGGATATGTTATTCGTCTATGGTTTCCGTATCAATCCTGAAGTGGTGGAAGATATAAATTGTGGAATGGTGCCCATTAGCGTTCAGCAACAAGGTGAAGGAACCAAATTAGTACCTATGCCATGGCATTTTAGTCCGTTACTTTCAACCAATGCTGCACACCCTATCACTCGTAATGTGAGCCTTGTGAAGGGCGATTTTACTAGCTATATCGATACTGTTGGTGAAGAACTTAATGTGGTGCGCACTCCGTTGTTGCGCACATCGAACTATACCAAAGTCGATCGTACACCTGTATTTGCTTCGCTTGCTAACATACATGAAAAACCTATACAAAGCGACTATAATCGTAGTCATCTGAATGTAGCAATGCTTGAAGAGGGTGAGTTTAAATCTGTTTTTGCTCATCGAAAGATTCCACATGGCATACGCAATGCAACAACAATAAAACAACAAAGCCAACCAACTAAGATGATTGTGGTTGCCGATGGCGATATAATACGTAACGATGTCCGTTTCCGAGATGCCGATAATCCAACAATAGTTCCATTAGGTTACGACGAATTATCGCGACAAACATTTGGCAACAAAGATTTTATTGTCAATGCAATGCTCTATTTAGCTGATGATGATGGTTGGATGACTTTACGTAACCGAACATTTACAATTCGTCTTCTCGATAAACAAATGATAGGTGATGGTACTACACTTTGGAAATTCATAGCTGTGGCAGTGCCATTAATTGTTATGGCATTCGTATTTGGAGGCGTATATTTATGGCGAAGAAAGAAATATAGCCAACAAATATAGAAGTGTTGGAAAATATAGACAAAGACAGACTCTGTAACTTGTAATAAGTACAGAGTCTGTTACTTTTATAATTTTAACTTCATACAACTATTTTGAAGTCATATTTTTGTGTGTAGTGGTAAAAAAGAAAAGTCTGCCATCCATTGCGGAGAGCAGACTTCTTTACTTTTTGTGATAGAGTGCTTATCCTCTCTTTTCTTTGATACGAGCCTTCTTACCAGTAAGACCACGTAGGTAGTAAAGACGAGCACGACGTACTTTACCAAGGCGAAGTACTTCAACGCTATCAATGAATGGCGAGTTCATTGGGAAGATACGTTCTACACCAATGTTGTTAGAGATCTTACGAACGGTGAATGTCTTGTGAACACCTTCACCCTTGATCTGAATAACTACACCTTTGAAAATCTGAATACGCTCTTTGTTACCTTCGATAATTTTGTACGATACGGCAACAGTGTCACCTGATTTGAACGATGGCAATTCAATGCCACTCTTGAGCGCTTCTTCAGCAACTTTAATTAGATCCATTGTTATAAATGTTTTTATTTAACTACGCAACATACACCCTTAACTATTACTTGGTCAGAGGTTACGCAATTTTCAGCGCAAATTTAGCCATCATTTATCTATTATGCAATAGCTGTGATAGTTAATTTGTTGTTTGTTGTGTATAGATGCATTTTTTAGCTTTCAATAACAAGTCCATCATAAGCCATTTGTATGCCTTGTGGTAATAATGGGTTGCGTATGGCTTGCAAACCAAATTGATGGCTTATGTGAGTTAGATATGCTTGTTTGGGTGATATCCGATTTATAGCTTCAATAGCTTGTGATATTGAGAAATGCGACATATGTTTTTCATCCCGAAGGGCATTTATGATCAGAACTTCACAGTTTTTGAGTTTCTCTATCGATTCGTCAGATATGAAACTTGCATCAGTGATATATGCCCAATTGCCAATGCGATAACCGAATATTGGCATTTTACCATGCATTACACGTATGGGATGCACCTCAATGCCATTGATGCAGAATGGTTGTTCGCTGATAATTTGCATATTAATTTGTGGTACTCCAGGATATTTATTTTCGGCAAATACGTATGGTATCATATTGCGTATAGCATTGGCATGTAGCTGTTCGGCATAGACGTCAATTGATATGTTTTGTGAATAGTTGAAACCACGAATGTCGTCCAGACCACCTGTGTGATCGTAGTGCATGTGAGTTATCAAAATGGCATCGATGCGGTCTATGTTGTTGTTTATCATCTGTGTGCGGAAGTCAGGACCTGCATCGATAACTATTTTGGTGTTGTCTATTTCCCATAATATTGATGCTCGTAAACGTTTGTCGCGAATGTCGGTTGAGTCGCAAACCTTACAATGGCATCCGATAACGGGTACGCCTGTTGATGTGCCAGTTCCGAGAAATGTTATCTTCATGTGTCTATTTTTGCTATGCAATATTAGTGAATTTTATCCGTACCAAGATTAATTATAGCACAAGAAAAGTCACGCTATGCAAACGTAGTTGCACAACGTGACACGATACTATGAGTAGACTATTCTTGTGTTGATTATAGTTTAAACGAGTTGCCGTTTATTGTTACGTTTTCAAAAACAACATTGCTTGCATCGCTTATGCTGTTGTTACTGCTGACCCCTTTAAAAGTACAATTTTTGATATTGATATCGCTAACGTTCTGACCATTGGGTAATCCAATAATATAGACTCCGTATTTACTTTTTTGACTTGTTATGTTTTCTAGGTTTATGTTACGAACAATAGGTGGAAAATCTCTGTTACATACTTCATTAGGCTCATAGAGTAGGTTTATCTTTAGTATAGCTTCTTGGCATTCACCTACTTCGATATTTCTGACAAATACATTCTCTATTGTACCTCCGCGGCAGTCGCTTGTTTTTATACGAATGACGCGTTCAAGTTCTGGACTATTCATTTTGCAGTTTTCAACCCACAGATTTTTGTACCCGCCCGATATTTCACTTCCGAGCACAACACCTCCATGACCATTTTTCATGGTGCAATTGCGTACTAATATGTTTTCGCTTGGCATATTCCATCGTCGGCCGTCGTAGTTGCGTCCGCTTTTTATTGCGATACAATCATCGCCAGTGTTGAATGAGCATCCTTCAATGAGGACATTGCGGCACGACTCAGGGTCACAACCATCGCTGTTAGGACCTTCGCCTTCTATTGTTACATTTCTGACAATGAGGTCGGTAACCATGAGTGGATGTATGTTCCAAAATGGTGAATTGCGTAGTGTTACACCTTCGATGAGTACATTTTGGCATTTGTATATGTTGATGAGTTGCGGACGTAATCCGTCTTCTATATTCATAATGCGTTGCTCAACAGGTACTTCAGTTCTATCGGCATCGAGTAGCTTGGGACGACCAGTTATTTCTTGTGATATAAGTCCGTTAGTCCATCCATATTGTGCTCGTCCTTTCATATACCACCAATTATCTTTGCTTCCTTGCCCATCAATGATGCCTTTGCCAGTTATTGCTATATTGGTGGCATCGTAGGCGTAGATGAGTGGTTTTAGATTATAGCAGTCGACACCTTCCCAACGGGTGAGTACTGCTGGGAGATAGTCTTCGTAATTTTTTGAAAATTTGAGTATAGCATTTTCGCTAACAATGAGGTTTACATTGCTGCGTAATTGTATTGGTCCTGTGAGCCATTCACCCTGTGGCACAAGTACGTATCCTCCACCAACGGCATTGCATGTGTCTATTGCTGCTGTTATAGCTTTTTGATTCTCGGTAGCATTAGCTTCTGTTGATGCGCCAAATGTTGTTATGTAGAATGTGTCGGCACAAAATGTAGGTTCGTTTATTGTGGCAACCATAGAATCGGCTTGGGCAAAAGCTGCATCCATTACCGATATGGGGGTGTTATTGTTGCACGCTGTCGATATGAGTGATAGTAGAATTAGATATTTTTCTTTCATTGTAACAATAGTGGTTGTTTGTACAAATAATGTGTGGTGTTTTAATATCGATGCAAAATTTGCGAGAGAAAATTATCAACCACGTGGAAAAAATATCTAAAAACGATTTATCTACTATTTTTGGTTACTAATGACTAATGAATAGTTATCGATTATTCGTTGTTTATGCCATCATGTTGATGTTTGTGATGTTATTTATCGAACGAAGGCGATTGCAAAGTTCGGTGTGAGAGGTTGATGCCGATAATGTTATGCGGAATGTTAATGTTGTTTCTGCTGTTGGTATGTCGATGGCGTAGGTGTATGAGCCTATTCTTACGCCCACATCTTCGAGTGCTTTCCTTATCTGTGCAATGTCAGGATTGTCGGTGCTGCATTTTATTGCAAGTATTCGGTTCGAACCGCTGATGAGTAGTTTGTGTTCAATTCGTTCTACTGATACTAATACAAAAAGTGTAGCAAGAGTGGCAATAACAGCTCCAAAGTATAGTCCTGCTCCTACAGCTAATCCGATGACAGATATAACCCAAATGCAAGCAGCTGTTGTTAATCCTTGTACGCTACCTTTACCTTTAGCAATGGCACCTGCACCTAAGAAACCTACACCCGTGAGCACTTGAGCAGCTATTCGACCAGGATCACCGTTAAGGAAGTCTGGATATATCTGTGGTATCCATATCGATATAAGCATTGCACCTGTAGAACCTACGCATACGAGTGAAAATGTACGTAGACCTGCGTCGTGACGACGTATTTGACGTTCTGTGCCAAGTGTCATACCTAATAATAGGCTGAAACACAATTTGAGCATTACCGTGTATATGTTTATGGTATTGTCGTAGAATAGATTGATGAAATTTTCCATATTGGTTTGTGCTTTGTTGCAAATATACTTTTTTTCAGGTATAAACAAAAAAGAACCACAACTTACATATTGTAAATTGTGGTTCTTGGTGATACCGGAGGGATTCGAACCCCCAATCTTCTGGGCCGTAACCAGAGGCATTATCCAATTGTGCTACGGTACCATCCGTAAGTCGTTTTCTTAACGACGATGCAAAGGTACGGCTTTTTTATTTATCTGCAATAGTTATGGGCGTTTTTTTTTGAAAGTTTTTCTAATCAACAACCTCTTCCTCCTCTTCTTCCTCGTTTACAATACCCACAGCTTCACCATTAAGCAGAGCTTGTGCGTTAAAATTGTCGCGGAAGTTCATAAACTTCTTGTCGTTCTCTTCAACTCTGATGCAATTGTAACCACCACTTCTGACTGGGTTTTGCGCTAAGTATTCGTTAAATTCACTATCAGAACTGCGCATGTTGAGCACCCATTTCTTTGTTGTAGGATAATGTAGTAAGTTTATGTAGAGCCAATATCCATCGTCAGTGCTTATTTTCATATAGATGCGCGGAACAAGTCCAACAGATTTGTTTGTGGCTATGAATTCAGC
Source organism: Bacteroidales bacterium (assembly GCA_045118595.1). Classification (GTDB taxonomy): domain Bacteria; phylum Bacteroidota; class Bacteroidia; order Bacteroidales; family Marinilabiliaceae; genus W3P20-009. The sequence goes on from JBGUYH010000150.1 coordinate 12,671, forward strand.
AGTGAGGTGTACTTTTTTGTTGACATTGCGACCATTCATCATCATTAGGTTGACATTGCCATCGCATATGTAGGCTTTCTCTGATGTTAACCATGTGAGGTCTACATTGTCAAATGTGAAGAGGTCGCCATCGGATGGTAATAGGTTTTTCTTTGGGTCGAGACCTGTCCATCGTGTTGCTTTTATATTTTTAACTCCAGTGGTATCGTATAGTTCGAGTAGTCGACTTTCGTATTTGTAGTTTGCAGTGTCGCAAGCTGGAGCTGTAGTCCCATTTATTTTGTTGTATATCATTGTAGCTAATTCAGGTGTAAATGGGAAATTGATGTTCATGAGTGCGTTGACTGTCTCTTTGTTTGTACTTCTGTCGTCGCGAATGTTGCCTGCTGATGTTATGACGAATGGGGCTTTGTTGCCCATCATTTCGGTAACACCAAGTCGTAATTGGCCGAAGCCTGTTATAGCATTTTCTTTAGGGATGAAACTCATTATCGAACCTCGATCGCCAGTTTTGACTCTTTTTATCTTGCTTGTTATATCAAAGCGTTCGAATATATTGTTGTAGAACAATATTCCATTGGCCGACATAATTGATATGTCAGAGTTGTCTTTGTGCACTTCGGTAAACGAGCTATATACGTGTGTACTATCTTTTCTTATGAAGAAGTCTTTGTAGATAGGGTGACGTTGTTTGGGATCGGCTTTGTATACGAGTAGTTTTTCACCAATAGGTATTTCCACTTTTTCTGGGTTGATAATTGATGTAAAGTATGCGTATCCTTTTGGACCATTGGGTGCGTCGTGTAACATGCGAGCGCCTCCGTCCCATTCAAGTAGCTTGCGCCAACCTTTGATTCGTATTTCGCCTTTGAAAGCAAAATGACGATCGAAATTGATATCTTCGGTATTATGTCCGATAGCATTGGTTACGAATATGGTTCGTTTCTTACCGAGTGTGTCGACCATCTCTTCTTTGCTTGTAAAGATTGAATCCATGAATATGGTATATTTCAATCTCTCTTTGTTGTAGAAGTCGTAGTCACCAATGGCCGCATAGTCTACTGCTCCTTTTATTATAGAGCGAGCGTTGTATATTTGGTGATATGTAGAGTCGTTTTTGATGTCAATTTTGGTATTTCTGAGTGGGTCGATGGCAATAGTGTATTTGTCAGATGCAGAGCGAATGGTCAGAAGGCCATCATCGGCAAGGTTAATTTTAGCATCGGCGCAGTTTACGTATTTGACTTCTTCACAATGCATTTCGTTGGTTGAAGCGTTGTAGATGGCGTATGGTACGTTGAATGTAAGTGGATCAACTTTTTCGCGTTCGCTTTTGGTACATTCAAATTTCAAACCAGGGTTGGCACCATGTCGACCAATGGTTTGTTCGTTTCGTTCCATATCCCATGTAAACTCTTTAACCCATGTTTTGAATTTGATGGTGTTGTATCGTTTTTCACCACCTTCAGCACTTTTATATGAGAACTTTCCAATGCGTTCGTTGAAATCGACTGTAGCAATCATACATTTGGAGTCGATTTCGTCTTGCATCTCTGTTGGATGTTCTTTTCTTATTTTTATGAATGTCTCTATTTCAGTGAGTGCATCGTTAGTTTCATATGGGATACGACCTTTGGTTGGACTATATATTCTGTCGAAGAATTTGCCTTCAGCTGTTCGTGCTAGGTCGCGACGCAAACCATCTGAAACAAGTTCGTTTTGGTCGTTTTCGAGGCGTCGGTATTGAGCAAAATATGTAGTATCTGATGTGAATGTATGATCAGTAAACTCCATTATTGAAGCTTCAAGTTTTGCACCAAATGGTAATTGTGCTTCACCTAATCCGCGTAATCCACGAGGTGTTACCGACAGGCCTCCATTGAGTGTACAGTCGTAACGGTCTTCTACTTTTTTGCTTGGGAACATTTTAAAGTTGCCAACGGTGTTGTATACATTGAGTTTATCTTCAAATGGGAAGAATTCCATTTCCGTCTCTCCACTATGCATGTGTCCGCGGTCATCGGTTACTTGTTGTTCGGCTCCTAATTGCACACCTGGGAATGTTACACCTGTTGTTGTCTCTTCGATAGTAAAATTTTGTGTATTACCCAAAGCGAGGTCGGGCAAGAATGTAAATTCATTGCTTCGCGATATTGATTGTATGTATCGTAAGTCGCCTCCACCCTTTAGGCCTGCATTAGATAAGTCGATGGTGGCCATGAGTGTAGCTCGACCATCGTAGATGGGATATCCCTCTTCTGGCGATTGGGTAATGAAACCCAATGAATTATCTTCGCGTCGGATGACAAGTTCGTGTCGGATGTCGGGGAGAATGCTAGATGTTAGCACGCCATCGAATTTTGTATTTGAGTAGTGTATGTTGTTGATGTCGTTGAATACAAATGGATCGACGGTATAGTAGAATTTATCACGGGTATATTGTCCATCTTGTATGTAGTCGGCATCATAGTATACGTATGATTCTTTGGTTGACGTGAGTTCGGGGTATTTCGGATTTCGCCCGCGCAAACCGCTTTTGTTGTTTGGTAAGTCAATTTGTAGATAGCCAGTTAGGTCGTGTATTGTGTTTTCAACAGGTGCTTTTATTTGCATACCATATTGGTCAACTTCGTTAGATAGTACTCGCATATTCATCGATTCGATGCGGTTGAGCACTATGTTATAGTCGTTGTATGAGAAGTAGAAGTTCATACCTTTTAGTTCGACCATACCAGCTTGTACTTTGCCGTTGAATTGGAAGTCGCGATTTTTCTTCAAGAAAACTCGTCCGCTATCAGGGTAGAATGCTACATTTTGGTAGTCAGATATGGCAATGCCTGTTACGCCATTGAGTTTAATGTCGTAGTTCGCAAGGTCGATGATGCCGTTTGGTTGTAATCCGCGTGTGTTTTGGTCATATTCGGTAGTTTGACTTTCGAATATCATGACATCGTAGTCAACATCGGCTAAACGAGGATTACGTAGACTAGGGTTGTTGCGTTTGCGTGGGTCGACTGCTTCGGCTTCAGCAAGGCGGTTGTCAAGGTAGTTGAATAGTCGTTTGGTTGGTGTTACTTCGTCGGTGGCTTCGTCATACTCTACGAAACTATCGTATGAGTATTGTAGTATTTGTTGTCGTACTTGGCTTATGTCTTGGTTGATATATTGAGCAAATGCACGTACATCGAATGAATATCCGCCATTGTAGCGGTAGAAATCTTTGATAAGTTGGAATGGATGGGTTAATGCCATTCCTTGTATTTCGTTGTATTCATCTTGCCTATAGTAGTCGATTGATTCAAACATAGCTAAGCCACGACTAGCTCCTTCAACCATACCAAGGTTCATTTCGTTAGCCCCCATCTTCCATTTTATCTGTTCTACATCGAATGTCACCATGTGATATGTATCGAAGTAGTTGCTTTTTTCCATGCCGTTGCCACCACGTAGAAGTGTTATCTCTTTATTTTTGTTGTCGTAACGGAAGCGTAGTCCTGGGTGTCGTATTTCACCATCGTTGAGTGTAATGTTAACTTTGGTATCTGAACTTTCAATTTTGTCGGGGTAGAGTGCAAAACTTAATGCACGAGCCACAATGAATAGTGTGTCTTTGCGGTATATGCTGATCATTGCAGGATTTTGTGCTGTTCCGCTGCCCTCAAAACGCCTACCTATTTGAGCAAAACCACCTTCGTAGTCAATGTCAGGGAATATGGCTTTTACTTCGCGTCGTTGGTCATCTTTGGTAAAGAATTTGGGATATGTCTGACCTAATGCACTTTTGCGTGGTACTACTTTGTGTTCTATTTTCCCGTAGAGAGGATAGTTAAAATAGTCGGTATTGGTGAATTTGACACTGTCGATGGTGAAGAAGCTTTTTGACATATCGATGTTATATGTTCCAAATTCGGCATGTGCTTGTTCACGAGGTAGTTCACAGCGTTCCCATGTTATAGTGCCATATTCACCAGTGAATGTTTTTCCATCAAAATCGACAACGCCTTTCGTGTCAATGATGTCAATGCTATCGCCTTGTGCAAGACATATGATACGTGATCTAGGAACTTCAATAAATAGTTTGATACCATCGCTGCGGAATGTTACACTTTCAGCATCGGTCTTCCAAAGTGCCGAATTTGATTTTACCATGGCACCACTTTCTAGATATGTATTTGTAGCGTTGAGGTATGTGAGTATTTTTTGCAGACTCAATCCTTTGGCTCTTAGTTTTTCGGTCAGAACAGTGTGCCATACATTGTAATTATTATCTTTTATGCGTGTATTCTCATCGCATAGTGACATCATTGTACTGATGAGGGTATTATAGTCGGGATAGGCACGTGCTTTTTTCTTCTTAAGCAGATTGCAGTCGGCAATTATTTGTTGTTTTCTACTTTCGTCGGATATAGGCGTAAGCATAAATATTTTGAGCGTTTGGATGAATTCTTTTGCCTTTTTTTTGTCTTGGCTGAGTTTGAATATTTCATCCATTTGCTCAACGAACTCTTCTGGGTTTGAGCTAAATTCGGTGCTTTGAGCTTCCGTATGTGCTGGCTGCGTAAGTGTTACGATGCTCACTGTGAGTGCGACTAATGCCGTACTTGCTGCTTTAAGAATGGGGTGTTTCATTTTCCGAAGTTAGTATGGTTGTATGTCGTTTTTTATCTATGCCTTCACAAGGTATAGGCCATTCCAATCGTTCAATACTTTCGTTTCTACGCATTGTAGCCCGAAACGTTCTGCTGTATTTTTCACTATTGAGGCATCAATAGTGTAGAACCCGCTAAGCATCATAGCACCTCCCTTTTTTAGTACCGATGCGTAGTGTGGCATATCGCGCACTAATATATTCCGGTTTATGTTTGCTATTACAAGGTCGTATTTTGCTTCGTTTCCTAATATTTCAGCACCACCGAGTTTTGTTGTGATATTGCTAATGTTATTGAGCGATGTGTTTTCTATTGTGTTATGGTAACACCACTCATCGATGTCAACGCAGTCAATGCTGTTAGCTCCTCGCATCGATGCAATGATGCCTAATATGCCAGTACCACATCCCATGTCGAGTACTTTTAGCCCTGTTATGTTTTTGTCTAACAAGTATTCTACCATCATTGTTGTTGTTTCATGATAGCCTGTGCCAAACGACATTTGTGGGTTGATAATAACTTCGTATGCAAAATTTGTATCTGGTTCATGAAATGGACTTCTAATCCGACATTTGCCGCCTATGGTTATGGGGTTGAAGTAGTTTTTCTCCCACTCTTTGTTCCAATCTTCATCAGGTACTATTTCTATTGAATAGTGCATTTTTACATTGTCGAGTATGGGATTGAGGGCTGATAATTGTTCTTTATTGAAATCCTTTTCTGGTGCGTAACCTATAAATCCGTTATCAGTCTCTTCAAAGCTATCGAATCCTATTTCGCCCATTTGAGCAATGAGTATATCGGCTGTTGTTTCATCGTAAGGTTCGAGTACGACGTTAACTTTTACATATTGCATATTAGATATATTTTTTAGCAAAGATATAAAAAAAGCTCTCCACCTTGAATGGTGAAGAGCCATGCTTATGTAAATCTAACTATGTGTCAGAATCACTTTGCGATTACACGAGCCATTTCGCAAACTTTGTTCGAGTAACCCCATTCGTTGTCGTACCAAGATACAACCTTAACGAAAGTAGGATCGAGCTGGATACCAGCCTTAGCATCGAAGATAGAAGTGCGAGCGTCGTTACGGAAGTCAGTTGAAACGACAGCCTCGTCAGTGTAACCAAGTACACCCTTGAGTTCGCCTTCAGAAGCAGCCTTCATTGCAGCGCAGATCTCTTCGTAAGTAGTAGCCTTAGCAAGCTCTACAGTGAGGTCAACTACCGATACGTCAGAGGTAGGAACACGCATTGACATACCAGTAAGTTTGCCGTTGAGTTCAGGAAGAACCTTACCTACAGCCTTAGCAGCACCTGTTGAAGATGGGATGATGTTCTCGAGGATACCGCGGCCACCACGCCAGTCTTTCTTAGAAGGACCGTCAACTGTCTTCTGAGTAGCAGTTGCAGCGTGTACAGTTGTCATAAGACCACGTACGATACCGAACTTGTCGTTGAGCACCTTAGAGATAGGAGCCAAGCAGTTAGTAGTACATGATGCGTTAGAGATGATAGTTTGGCCAGCGTAAGTCTTGTCATTTACACCATAAACGAACATAGGAGTTGCGTCCTTAGAAGGTGCAGACATGATAACTTTCTTAGCACCTGCTTTGATGTGAGCCTCAGCAAGCTCAGCTGTGAGGAAGAAACCAGTTGATTCAACAACAACGTCAACACCGAGAGCACCCCAAGTGATGCATGAAGGATCTTTCTCTGCGAAGATCTGAATCTTGTTGCCGTCAACAATCATGAAGTTGCCTTCAACTTTGATGTCGTGGTTGAAGTGACCGTGAACTGAGTCGTACTTGAGCATGTATGCGAGGTAGTCAGCGTCCAAAAGGTCGTTGATACCTACTACCTGAATGTCTTTACCGAAGTTTTCCACAGCTGCGCGGAAAACCATACGA
>JBGUYH010000151.1:0-4991 GCA_045118595.1 Bacteroidales bacterium
AGCTGAATGAGTTGGAATATGTTATGTTGTTGCGTCCGTGTGAGCCTTTTTTTGTTGTGATGATGATAACACCATTGGCTCCGCGAGTACCATAAATAGCTGTAGCCGAAACGTCTTTGAGCACTTCTATACTCTCTATGTCGGCAGGATTAAGAAACGAGAGTGGGTCGAGGGTTGCGTCGTTGCCCGATGCTCCTGTTGATGTTGATGCAGGGTCGTTGTAGACGATAAGTCCATCGATGACGTATAGCGGTTCGTTGCCACCTGTGATTGAGTTGCCACCGCGAATGCGCACTATGTTGGCTGCACCTGGCTGACCCGATGCTGATGTGACATTAAGTCCGGCTACTGCACCTTGCAGAGCACTCTCAACCGAGGTGTTTTGTTGTCTTAATATATCGGCATTAACGCTCGAAATAGAACTTGTTAATTCCTGACGTTTCTGCTCGCCATAACCAATGACAACCACTTCGTTGATCTTATTATTGTCGTCGGTAAGTTCTATGTCGATGGGTTCAGAAGCGTCGTACACGTCGACCTCTTGTGCTCTGTAGCCGATGAATTGTACTCTGATGGTGAATGGTAATTCAAGTTTGGTAGTGAGGCTGAAATTGCCATCGAAATCGGTTACTGTACCAAGTTCTCCACCAATGGTTGGGGCCAATGTAGCGCCTATCACAGGTTCGCCATTTCGTACATCGGTAACACGTCCTTTTATTGTTGTCTGGGCAGTAGATATAAGCGTTGTTAATGATAGAAATATGGCTACTGCTATTTTGTTGAATAAGTTTTTCATAGAGACAAACTCCTCCTGTAGGGCTATGCTAAGCATAGCCCGTTGATTAGAAAAAGAATAGTTTTATTGGAGAGAAAATAAATGTGAGATGGAAATATGGACTACTTCAGAGCCAAATCTTTAAACTCTGTGCGGTGTAGTTGTGCTGTTAACTCTCTTTGGGGTAGTTGCAGAAGTCCAAATTGATGCAAGTATTGATTGCCTTCTGTTAAAATCCAGCGCACAAAGTTGTTTAATGTGTTGTTGCTATGATCGTAGTTTAATCCGGCATTGCCTACAGGTATTTCGTCAAAGCTTTCATTTTCGAGTAGTGCGATAATGTTGTCGAGATTAGCACTGTCAAAAATTTCATCAGCATGTCGGTTTAGGTCGAGGGCTACAAGCGATAATCCATCGCGTAGCTGTCTGCTTTGTAGGTCGAATATGTTCGATATGGTATTGATTGTTATTCCTAATGGATCGCGACTTAAAGCTGAGTTTAGGTATATATCGTCGCCCGAAATGCGTTTGCCTTTATAGTCGGATGCAACATGATTGAAGTGACATGCATAGAAACGCGAAACCGATAGTCGACCGTTGCCGCTGTAGATGTGTAGTTCGCGTTCTGCTTTACTCTCTTTCTTGTCATCAACAGCATATTCGTCTTTGACAAAGAGTATGTTTTTAAGTTTCTTAGTGTTTAGGCGTTTTCCATCCAATAGATGTTCAGCTTCAGAGTCTTTGTTAACAATAGGAAGCACTACGTAACGACCAAAATAGATGGCATCTGAGTTGTTTTCTGTTGTTTCATCTGTTGTTACAAAACTGATAACATTGTTGTCTTCTTGGTTCGATGCGCTAACAAAGTTTATTTTGACGTTGGCACCTGTTTGAATATATTCGGCTGCCAATTTTTCGGCAAGTGGACGAACAAATGTTGGGATGCGAAGATTAATCTCTTCTTGTGCTGTGGCTGCAATGCCAAATTGTAAAGCTAAAATAAGTGCTGTGGTGTTATGTATGTTGTTCATAGTATTGTCGTTTTTTATGTTTCTGAATGATTAAATTAATTGTTGTAGTTGTGTTTGCGTTGTGCATCATACATCGTTGGCACATTCGCATTAATGTCATCTTTTTCATGTTTTCTTATTTTTTGGTGTTAAACAAATCTTTGTGTTTTACAATTGCAAAGGTAGGTGGTGTAGTAAATATGCACAATCGCCTTTGTATGGCATTTTTGTATACCAAAAGTGTGGTATATAGTGTTGTTATTGTTTGTGTGTGGTTAAATTAGTGCGTTGTTTAGTTGGTGCATAGCTTGTTCCAGTACAGCGCGTGGTGTGCCTACATTGATGCGCATAAAGCCATCGCCTCCTTGTCCAAACATAGCACCATCGTTGAGAGCCAAGCGTGCTTTGTTGACAAACAAATCGATAAGTTCATCGTGCTTCAATCCCAGTTGTCGGCAATCGAGCCATACCAAAAACGATGCTTGTGGGCGCAGTGGTTTTATTTGTGGCATGTGTTGGGCACAATATTGTTCTATGTATTGCACATTATTTTCAATATATGTTATCATCTGGTGTCGCCACTCTTCGCCATGTTTGTAGGCTGCAATGGTAGCTATGGGTGCAAATAGGTGCGGTTCGTTGAGTTCGTTGGCTTCAAGCCATGAGTAGAATTGGTGTCGGAGGGTGTTGTTGGGTACAATGGCGTATGAGCTAACAATACCAGCTATGTTGAATGTTTTTGATGGTGCGCCAAATGTTATGCTGCATTGGGCTGCCTCGTTGCTTACAGTGGCAAATGGAATGTGTTTGTTGCCAAATAGTGCCATGTCGGAATGTATCTCATCGCTTATCACAATAATGCCGCGTTCGTAGCAAAATTGTGCCAATCGGCGTAGGGTGTTGATGTCCCAGCATATGCCTGCCGGATTGTGCGGATTGCTCAGTATCAGTAGTTTGCACTTGCTGTCGGCCACTTGTTCCAAGTTGTCGAAGTCCATTGTGTACTCACCATTGGCTTGTTGTTGGAGCGGATTGTAAACAACGGTGCGTTTGTTGCCTTGTGGTGTGATGCGAAAGGGATGATAAACGGGTGGTTGGATGATTACTTTCTCGTCAGGAGCAACGAAAACATTGATAGCCATGCCAATACCTTTCACTATGCCAGGTATGTAGGTAAGCCATTCGGTGTTGATGTGCCAATCATGATGTGCCTCAATCCAGTTTGCTATGGTGTCCCATAGTTCGGGTGGGGTAGTGGTGTAGCCAAAAAGTGAATGTTCGAGCCTATGGCGTATAGCGTCGGTGATGAATGAGGGTGTTTCAAAGTCCATATCGGCCACCCACAATGGTAGTAGGTCGGCACGCCCGTAGCGTTCTAGCAGAACATTATGTTTGAGGTCGTTGCTGCCAGTGCGGTCTATGATGTTATCGAAGTTGTATTTCATGCCAATGCTTGTTTTATGTCAGAAATTAAATCGGCAACATCTTCCAATCCTATCGACAGGCGAATAGTGGTGTTGCGTACGTCCATTGCTTTTTTTTCTGTCTCGCTAAATAGTCCGAAAATGGTACTTGCTGGGTGTATAGCAAGTGTGCGATTGTCAAACAAATTAGTAGCTCGGTGTATCAGTTTTAGTCGGTTCATAAAGCTAAAACAGGCATCTTGCGATTGTAAGTCGATAGTGAGCATTGCGCCAGCTGTAGGACCAAATTGTTGGCGTGCTATGTTGTGAAATTTATGTTGTGATAGTCCCACGTAGTCAACTCGTTCTATGCCTTTTACGTTTTGCAATGCTTCGGCTACCGATAAGGCATTAGCTGCTTGCTGTTTGTATCGCACAGCGAGTGTCTCAAGTCCGATGGTTTGCATGTATGCTGTTTGAGCTGGCATGTAAGCGCCTAAGTTGAAAAGCATCTCTTGTTTTAGGCGTTTGTTTATTTCAGGGAAGTTGCCGTAGTCGATGACTAATCCGCCAAGCGATGTGCCACCACTCGATAGGTATTTGGTGCTCGATAACACTTCAAAATCGACACCTAATTGTTTTAAGTGTGTTTCGGTAAATGGAATGACGGTGGAGTCGGCTATGAGTGGTATGCCTTTGTTGTGAGCAACAGCAGCAAGCGCACTGAGGTCGGCCACTTCGAGTTGCGGATTGGTAACAATCTCGAGGAAGATGCAACATGTTTTTTCGTCAACGTTGGCTGCTACTTCGTCAATATTTGTTAGATCGCATAGGCGAGCTTCTACGCCAAAACGCGATAAGGTATGTGTGATGAGCGATAAGGTGTTGCCAAACAGATGACGTGAACTAACAATGTTGCCACCATGTTCAGCCACTGCCAATAGTGTGTTGCTTATGGCTGCCATGCCTGAATTGAAAGCTGTTACATGTTCGGCTTCTGCAATGGCTTTTACTCGTTGTTCAAGGTTGGTTACTGTTGGGTTCGCCACACGTGAATAGTCGGGTGCTTTTATTCTGTTGCAAAAAACATCTGACATTGTTTGAGCATCGTTAAACTCATACGATACGTTGTTGTAGATGGGCACCGATAATGCACCATAGGCATCGGGACGCACATAGGGTAGGTGTAGGGCTGTTGTTTGTCTGTTCATAATCGCTCTCTATTATTATTCTTTGTTGATGCAAAATTACAAACAGAAATTCTGTAAATGTTTTATTTATGTAGTTTATATAACTATATATCTATTCTGTATTAGATGAAAAAAGAAAATATTTCTGTTTGCAATAAGAAAAAAATGTTATTGATAGTTATGAAGCTGAAGCTCATACACTCGCAAATATGAAGATGGCGGACTCTTCAATCAGCAAAACTTTTTATATTTTTGCTAACCTAAATAAAAATTGATGCAGAAGCCTATCGATGAGGTGTTTGGTCGCTGAATTGAACATTTGTATGCTTCCGCGTAAGTTAAGTATAACATAAACCCATTATTCATAACTACAAGACAGTAATATAATTTCTATATAACATATTGATATTTATAGCGTTTGCTATTTAATCTGAAACGTTCGGAAACCTGGCAGTAGAAGAACATCCAAAGATGATAAATAGGCAAATGCCCATGCGTATGGCGTGGGCATTTCTTATCTCAGTGAATGGGTCATGCCAGGTACCTCGAACGTTGGATAAGAGTGTCCACGTTCTTTTTGCATATAGGGGTACCTTGCATGGCTTTCGTTTTT
>JBGUYH010000152.1:0-2546 GCA_045118595.1 Bacteroidales bacterium
CCTTTCCGAAAGCGAGTGCAAAGATAGAGCCTATTTTTGATTCTGCAAGCGTTTCTTACATGTTTTTTTTCGCTTTTTTATTACACCCCACTTAACTTGCCTATAATGTGCAGTTTAGAACTGTGTTAAAATTAGTTTCAATTTAAAAGAGAAGGAGAAATATGGGAGGGAGATTGCTCCATTCTCCCGATTGATCCTCACCACAAACACAATCTGCGATTACAATGTGTAATTATAATTTGATGTAAAACCACAAAAAAAGACCTATATACCCCAATATTGGTACATAGGTCTGACCATATACATTCACAATTGATGTCAAAACCTTTTTGTCACACGATCTATTTCACGTTTTGAATCCTTTTCTTTCAGTGTTTCTCGCTTATCATAAGCTTTTTTACCTCGTGCTAAATATATTTCCAATTTGGCAAGACCTCGATCATTGATAAACAGACGTAATGGAACTATTGTTAATCCATTTTCCTTTATCTTTCGTTCAAGTTTGACGAGTTCTTTCTTTTGCAATAACAACTTTCGTTCGCGATCGGGAATATGATTATTAAATGTGCCATAAAAATATTCAGATATGCGCATTCCTTTTACCCATAATTCGCCTTTATTAAAGAAACAAAACGAATCGACAAGACTAGCATGTCCGCCACGTATCGATTTTATTTCAGTTCCGTAGAGTTGAATGCCAGCTATGTATTTATCGAGCAATTCATAATCAAATGACGCTCTTCTGTTTTTAATATTTATCTGTTGTTGTGCCATAAATTATGTTACGCTTCTACTGCGTTATTTCCTTTTTGTGTCCAAGCAATTCGTGCAGACGCTCTATTTGGCTCTGCTTATTGACCTCGCGCAATGTTCGAGCTGTATTGGTATAATATTGGTGCGCCGATATGAATTTTATCTGATTTTCGTTCCATTGATCCATTGTCATTTTTATACCTCTATCGAGAAGTTCTTGATAAAGCATATTCGACACTGGAACAAAATCGGTGCGTCCCAAATAATCGAGGTCACTATCTTGTATTATGGCCTCAAGTATGTCTGATGGTGTATGAGGCAACTTGGTAGCCATTATTATGCGTTTGATTTTATCTATCTTCTCTTGTGGATAGTTAAATCTGGGCAATATTTCTTGTGCAAAGTTACAACTTTCTTCTTCATGTCCGATATATGTAACAATATGCCCCGAATCGTGAAATAATCCGGCCACTTTCAGCAACATTATGTCGGCTTCGGCAAGTCCTTCAGCCCACCCTATGAGTTCAACTTCGGTGGTAACATCGATAGTATGCTTAACACTGTGATAATGCAAATATTGTGGCAACTTTTCTTCAAGCATATCGAGCATATATTCTTGTATGTCCATAAATTGCAGACGTGAATAAGCTAAGTCGAAAGATGCATTGGTTAGATGTTGCCCATCATCGTTTCGCAACGAAGGTATGATGTCGAGCAAGTCGAACACATCCATTGTACCACTATACTTGACTGGTATTTTGCCATTCTTATTAACTTCAAAAAATTCTTTTATCAGTTCGTTGGTCATAAGTGACACTGATACGCGTCCTTCTTTCGATGCTAACCCTAAACGTGTGGCAATTAGTACATTGTTGCCAGAAAGTGTATATGGTATATTTTTACCTGGCATAAATCGTCCCAATACAGGACCTGTATGAATGCCAATACCAACTGACCATATAGAATTTGTCTCTTCTTTACGTCTATTGACACAATTGACTATTTCAAATGCAGCGAGTGTTGCATCAATAGGATTGGTTTTGTTTTGTGTTTGTATACCGCCAGCAAGCATAACATTGTCGCCCACAGTCGATATTTTAACTAAGCCATATTTTTGTGCTATATCTGATATGATGAACAACATTTCGTCGAGTCCGTCCATTTGCTGTTGTGCATCATCGCGCGTGGTAAGTGTACTAAAACCATGAATGGCAACATAGAGAACTGACACCATTTTAAACCGCCTAACGCCTTTCGTTGCTTTACGCAGTTCATCCTCCAAGCCAAACTCTTTCAGCAGTCGCTGATATTGCTCATCGTATGTATTTTGGTCTTCGTATTGACTAAGAAGGAGTTGCAGTGAGTCGCCAAGTTTTTCGCTTCTCTTACCTAACTCCTTGAGTTGGTTAAGTACGTTTTCATTTACTGCTGCCATATTCTCTTATCTGACATAAAATAAAACGAAAGGTATTAAAACGATTAGTTAAAAACAAATTTTAACTAAATTTTATCTTTTCTCATTCGCGGTGTAGCTGTCCGTCAGCATCAACTATTACCACACTTGCATTATCATTAGCATCGGATAAGAAAATGCATATTTCACTTGCTGAAGCTCGAAATATATTCTTGAGTGTCAAACTATTACCTTTTATAATAGTAGGTTCCAACATAATACCTATATCGGGTATTTTTACAACTACGATATTACCATTTTTCAAACCCACAACGATTGCTCCATCGGTAACATGCTGCATTTGGATAGCTTTGTCCATGCAGTTCAATTGCAACTCACT
>JBGUYH010000153.1:0-2137 GCA_045118595.1 Bacteroidales bacterium
AGTAATGAGTCCTGGCACCGTTATTATTTCAGCAATGGGCGAAGTTAGCGATGTGCGTAAGATTGTAGAACCAGTTCTTGTGTGCGACGAAAAAACATCGCTATTGCATATTGACCTTTCGTGCGACGAACTCAAACTTGGCGGTAGCGCATTTGCACAAGTATGCAATCGTCTTGGCGATAGTGCACCAACAATCACCGATGTAGATTATTTCGCAAAGGTTTTTGGCGCATTACAACAATTGGTTAACGAAGGCTTGATATTGGCAGGTCATGATATATCGGCAGGTGGTTTGATAACAACACTGCTCGAAATGAATTTTGCCAACACCGAGTATGGTATCACTGCTGATATATCGCATTTTGGCGATGGCAATGCTATAAAAGCACTCTTTAGTGAGAATCCAGGTGTAGTTATTCAAGTTGATGATGTGCAGCGCGTTACTCGTCTGCTCGATGAAGCAGGTGTACTTTACTCTTATCTCGGTCGACCACAGCAAAAACGCGAACTTACAATCAGTGTTGAGGGTGAATTGCTCCATTTCAACATCGACAATTTGCGTGACATTTGGTATGAAACATCGTATCTACTCGATTGCAAGCAAAGTGGCGAGCAAAAGGCTAAGGAGCGTTACGAAAACTACAAAAAACAACCACTCAATATACGTTTGCCAAAGAATTTCGATGGTTCACTTGCATCGCGTGGCATAGCCCTCAAGCGCAACAATCAAACAGGTGTGCGTGCAGCTATCATACGTGAAAAAGGTGTGAATGGCGACCGTGAAATGGCATATAGTCTCTTCCTTGCAGGTTTCGATGTGAAAGATGTTCATATGACCGACCTTATCAGTGGTCGCGAAACATTGGAAGATGTCAACATGATTGTGTTCTGTGGCGGTTTCTCAAATTCAGATGTACTCGGCTCTGCCAAAGGTTGGGCTGGCGCATTCCTCTATAATGAGAAGGCAAAGAGAGCACTCGACAATTTCTATGCACGTCCTGACACATTGAGCCTTGGTATATGCAATGGCTGCCAGCTTATGGTTGAATTGGGATTGGTTTATCCAGAACATGCCGAGAAACCACGTATGCTTCACAACGATTCGCATAAGTTCGAGAGCATATTCCTCACTATGGAAATACCACAAAACAACTCGGTAATGCTTAGCTCACTTGCAGGTAGCCGACTTGGTGTATGGGTAGCCCATGGCGAAGGTAAATTCTCGTTGCCATATGCAGAGAGTGAATACAACATTGTAGGTAAGTTTGGCTACGAAGGTTATCCAGCTAACCCTAATGGCTCGATGTATAACGTAGCAGGTATCTGCTCTAAGAATGGTCGACATTTAGCTATGATGCCACACCTCGAACGAGCAATATTCCCATGGCAATGTGGTTTCTATCCCGAAGAAAACAGAAATGATGAGGTGACACCTTGGATTGATGCACTCATCAACGCTCGTAAATGGGTTGAAGCAAACAAAAAGTAATTTGTTTCTTCACAAATAGATAAATTCCGACCAATACTCGCCAATTCAGTGTTGAGTGTTGGTCGGAATTGTTTTTAAAAATAGCTATATTTGCGTTCAATCTTAGTCAGTCGAAAACTCCAAACCAAATACCATTGATTACCATCGGGATATACGATAATCATAAAATTATGCGTCAGGCATTGGCGTCATTGCTTAGTGCTAATGCCGAGTTTAGAGCTATTCCGCTCGAGCCAGACCCTATGCATATTGCCGACAAGATAAAGATAGAGTCGATAAATATAATGTTGTTTAATATCCACACAACAAACGACGACTCATTCACACTCATCAAGCAATTATCGCAACGTTTTGAGCGTGTAAAAATGCTTGTAATGGCTTCGTGCGATGACGATAAACTCATTGTGCGTTCTATTCGTTCTGGGGCTAAAGGTTTTATGGCTTCTGATGCCGACCCTAATGAACTAACAGAGGCCATCTATACAATGCGTGGCGGCTACGATTACTATAGTAAATCGATTTCACATCTGCTTGTCGGGCGATACATCAATGAGATGATTGCCGACAAAACAGCGGCACCTGGAGTTGAACAATTGAGTGCCCGACAAATTGAGATAATAAAACTATGGGGAGCAAATAAGACAAATA
>JBGUYH010000154.1:0-19160 GCA_045118595.1 Bacteroidales bacterium
CTCTTCTCTGATGAGAAGATTACGATGGAAGATGGTGACAAGGGTAGCAGCGAGGAGTTTGATGAGGAGATTCTTCATATGCGTCAGTTGTTGAAGACACGTTTGGTTGATATGGACCTTTCGGTTCGTGCACTCAACTGCCTTAAAGCTGCTGATGTTGACACCTTGGGCGAACTTGTGACATATCACAGAAATGACTTGCTCAAGTTCCGTAACTTCGGCAAGAAGTCGCTGACAGAGTTGTACGACTTGTTGGTTAACCTTGGCTTGTCGTTCGGTATGGATACCACGAAGTATAAACTTGATAAAGATTAAATTACGATGAGACATAATAAGAATTTCAATCATCTTGGTCGCACAAGTGCTCACCGTAAGGCTTTGTTGGCAAACTTGGCAATCTCATTGATACAACACAAACGTATCAAGACAACTGTTGCTAAGGCTAAGGCTTTGCGTTCGTATGTTGAGCCTTTGATCACAAAGACTAAGAACTTGACAACTGTTGACGAGCAACGCAATGCACAGCGCTTGGTATTCAGCTATTTGCAGAATAACGGTGCAGTGAAAGAGCTCTTCACTGAGATTAGCAGCAAGGTTGCTAACCGTAATGGTGGATACACTCGTATCCTCAAACTTGGTAACCGTGTTGGTGACGCTGCTGAAGTTTGCTACATCGAGCTTGTTGACTACAATGCAAATATGCTTTCTACTCCTAAAGCTGAGGCTCCAGAGAAGAAACGTACTCGCCGTAGCAGCAAGAAAAAGGCTGAAGCAGCGGAAGCTCCTGCAGCTGAATAATAAAGACAACGTAGTCAAAAAAAATACGGTCGAAAAGGCTTGTCTAACTTCTGTTAGACAAGCCTTTTCTCTTTTGCAAAATGCATATTTTAGCGAAAGTTCTTATCTTTGCACGCGGTTGATAATCGCTTAGAAAAATGTTCAGACAATATCTTTCTATTCTCATACCAGCAGTAGCTCTTTCAGCATGTAATAAGACGGAACCAGTTCAGGCTGTAGTTTCGGTTGGTGATGCTGTTCTGACCAAGGCAGAGTTGGTTACCGTTATTCCCCCTATGTCATCGGCTGAAGATAGTACTGTAGTAGCTGATGAATACATACGTAGGTGGGTCAATCAGCAAGTGATGTTGCAAAAAGCTGAACTTAATCTTACCGACGAAGAACTCGATATAGAAAAAACAATAGAAGAGTATAGACGTTCGTTACTTGTTGAACGCTATCAGCAAAAACTCGTCGACCAAAAGTTTAAGCCAGTTATTTCAGAGGCTGATGTAGAGGCTTATTACAATGAAATGCATAAGAGTTTTAAGCTTAATGAGACTATAATGAAGGGTGTTATGGCTGTAGTGCCGAAAGATGCTCCCGATATTCAAGATTTGAAAAAATGGCTCTTGTTTCGTGAAGACGAGGATTATAGTAATGTTGAAAAATATCTATTTAATTTCTCACGCAACTATGTGATGTCGGCCGATAAATGGATAACATTGTCGTCGATTAAGAAGTTTATCCCTACTGATAAGCAACCCACCGATGGTAATTTGTATGTTGGTAGAATATTCGAATGTAGCGACGATGATAATATCTATCTGATTTCGGTTAGACAAATCATTGCAGCTGGTGAATATGCTCCATTGGAGTATGTGCACGATAATATTAAATTGATTTTAGTCAACAAACACAAAATAGAGTTTATAAAGAAATTGAGTTCAGAGTTGTATGACGAAGCTCTGAAAAATAATGCGATAAAGTATTACACAAATGAATAACAAACTGAAACACTTGTCGGCAATAGTAGTGGCAGTGTGCATGTTGCCCATTGTATCGGCAGGTCAGAAAACACTTATCGATGATGTTGTTGCTATAGTTGGTGATGATGCCATTTTGCGTTCTGATATTGAAATGCAATACGAGCAGGCTCTTATCGATGGCGCAAACTATGGTGGTGATATGAAATGCCATATCTTTGAGCAACTTCTGATTCAAAAATTGATGGTTAACCAAGCCAATTTGGATAGTGTTACAGTTAGCGATAGTGAAGTAGCATCGCAAGTCGATCAACGACTTAACTATTTCATTCAGCAAGTAGGCGGACAAGATAAACTTGAGGAGTATTTCAATAAACCATATATCCAAATAAAACGCGACCAAATGGAAATGGTGCGTACGCAGATGCTTACACAACGTATGCAGAGTAAGATAACCGAAAATGTAAAAATAACACCTTCGGAAATACGTTCGTACTACTCGCAAATGTCGCAAGATAGCATTCCTTATATTGGTGCACAATATGAAATAGAGCAAATTGTTGTTTATCCAACTGTGCAGCAAAAAGAGATTGATCGCATTAAAGATAAGTTGCGCGATTTTCAACGTCAGGTGAGTGAAGGGCGTGACTTTGCAACATTAGCTGTTCTCTATTCAGAAGATCCAGGTAGCGCATCACGTGGTGGCGATTTGGGGTGGTATTCAAAGTCAGGTTTTGTACCAGAATTCTCAGCAGCAGCATTCAATTTGCAAGAGAAAGGGAAAGTATCGAAGATAGTAGAAACAGAATTTGGTTATCATATCATTCAACTTATCGATCGTAAAGGCGACAGAATTAATGTACGTCATATATTGATGAAACCCAAAATAGATTCCGAAAGCCGTAAAAAAGCAGTCGAGTGGCTCGATACAGTATCATCGTTTTTGAAAAACGAACGTCTTACATTTGAAGAGGCTGCAACTCGTTTCTCGATGGATAAAGATTCGCGTAACAATGGTGGTGTAGTTCTGAATCCTAACGATGGTTCGGTGCGCATGCAACTATCTGATATACCAGCCGAAATAGCAAAAGCAATACAAGGTTTGGAAGTAGGTCAATTCTCAAAGCCATTTCAAATGGTTGACGAAAAACGTGGCAAAGAGACTTGGCGCATAGTGAAATTGAAAGCACGCCATGAACCACATCGTGCAAATATGCAAGACGATTATAGCCTTTTGCAAAATCTGATGGAAGAGCGTAAAAAGAAAGATGTTCTCGACCAGTGGATAAAAGATCATCAGCGCGATATATATGTGAATATATCACCAGAGTGGCGCGATTGTAAATTCCAATATGCAGGCTGGTTGAAGTGATGCATTTTAAATTAGCAAATATTATGCAGTGGCTTCTCGTAGTCACTATGCTCTTATGCTTCGTTGGCACTTATGCACAACGACAACAACCCGTTAGAATAAAAATTGAACGAGCCGATGTGTTGCGCCATGATGATAAAATAGGCAAAAATACACAGAGTCTTAATGGTAAGGTTATACTATCGCACGTCAAAACATTTTTGCATTGCGATAGCGCCTATATGTACAACGATTCGAACTGTGTTGTTGCTTATGGCAATGTGCACATAATTCAGAACGACTCGATACATCTCTATGGCGATCGATTGACGTATTTTGGTAATCAGAATTTGGCTAAAGTACGTAATAATGTTAGGGCTAATAAAGGTAATACATGGCTCTATACCGAGCAACTTGACTATGATCGAGCACTCGATAAAGCTTATTTTTTCGATGGCGGTAAAATAGTTAATGGCGATAATGTATTAGTGTCGGATAATGGAATCTATTACCCTAATACCAACGATGTATACTTCAAAGATAATGTAATAGGTACATCGCCCAAATATCACATGGTGAGCGATACAATGCGCTACAATACGCAGAGTGAAATAATCACTATTCTTGGTCCAACAACAATAGTTAATACCGATTCAACCATCATAAAAAGCGATAATGGATGGTATAATACACGAACCGATGAAGCCAAATTGTTGAAGAATAATCTGATAATAACAGGGCAAAAAACATTAGAAGGACGTACTATATTTTATCAGCGACGTTTAGGTTTGGGTACAGTATGGGACGATATGGTGCTAACCGATACTGTCGATCAATTGCAGCTCAGAGGCGACTATGGTTTCTACAATGAACTAACAGGTGCAGCACTTGCAACACGTAAGGCACAGATGATACAAGTGTACAACTCTGATACCTTGTTTATGCATGCCGATACAATGCAAATAGTACCTCTGCCAAACGACTCGAGCCGATTGGTAAAGGCTTATCATAAGGTTAAGTTCTTTCGCGATGATTTGCAAGGACGATGTGACTCCCTTATTTTCGATTTTCGTGACTCGATAGGTACAATGTATCTGTCGCCCATCATATGGGCGCAAGGAAACCAAATGTCGGGTAACGAAATAAAAATGTATACTCGCAATCAAGAATTATATATGGTCGATATGATAGAGTCGGCATTTGTTGTGTCACCCGAAGATTCGATTGGCTATAACCAAGTAAAGGGTAAGAAAATGACAGGACATATACGCAATAACGACCTTTATCGCATCGATGTAGATGGCAACGGACAGACACTCTATTACCCTAAAGATGACGACATAATTATAGGTGTGAATAGGGCAGAAAGTAGCAATATGAGTATATGGCTTAAGGAGCGTAAAATTGTAAATATAACAATGCGAGTACAACCTACAGGTAATATGAATCCACCATTTTTGCTTGGCGAAAAAGATTTAAAACTGGCAGGGTTTCGTTGGCTTGAAGAGTACAGACCAAAGAAGAAAGAAGATATATTTCTTGAAATGAAAATATCCGATGACATGTTGGTACAAGAGGAAGTCTACGAAGGATTCTCGTTTGATGAACTAGGCGAGTAGTTATACTCTCACACTTTTATACAATTATACATAGAAGAGATTGTAATCGGTATCGATGGCAGTCTCTTCTGTTTGTTTAGGTAATAGTGGATATAGATAGAATGTGTGTAATTTAAAATCTGATAATTGGTATATATGTATAAAAAGAGAAGAAGACAAACTTTTAAAGTTTGTCTTCTTCCTAATTCCTCAGAGCTGGTGGTGGGAGTTGAACCCACGACCTCTTCCTTACCAAGGAAGTGCTCTACCACTGAGCTACAACAGCATTAAGAGCGGAAAACGAGACTCGAACTCGCGACCCCAACCTTGGCAAGGTTGTGCTCTACCAACTGAGCTATTTCCGCATTGTGTCGGGGTACTAGGATTCGAACCTAGGACCCCCTGCTCCCAAAGCAGGTGCGCTAACCGGACTGCGCTACACCCCGTTCAATATGCTGCGGAGGGAGGGGGATTCGAACCCCCGGTACGGTAATCCCGTACGTCAGTTTAGCAAACTGGTGGTTTCAGCCACTCACCCATCACTCCTAAAGAACTTTCGTCTTAAACAGTGTTTCTTTGTTTTTGACGCTGCAAAGGTAGGTGATATTTTTTTATCTGCAAATAGTTTGGGCTTTTTTTTTGAAAAAAATCTGCAATAATATTTCTCACCCCCCAAAAACAGAAAAAAAATATGAGTTGTGGCGGTTGTATACATAAGTTGTTTTAACTTTACGCGAACATTAATTTTTCAGAATGGCAGAATTGGACATAAACAAGGAGAGGGAGAGTAAACTTCAAGCTTTGAAGTTGACTCTTGACAAGATTGATAAAGCCTATGGCAAAGGTACTGTGATGAAGTTGGGTGATCGTCCAGTTGAAAAAGTGCCAGTAATTCCTACTGGTTCACTTGGTCTTGATTTAGCATTGGGTGTAGGTGGTTATCCTCGTGGACGCATTATCGAAATATATGGTCCCGAATCGTCAGGTAAAACTACATTGGCCATACATGCTATAGCCGAGGTACAAAAACAAGGTGGTATAGCAGCTTTCATCGATGCAGAGCATGCTTTTGATCCATTCTATGCAACAAAACTTGGGGTAGATACCGAAAATCTGTTCATGTCGCAACCTGATAATGGTGAGCAAGCATTGGAGATAGCTGAGCAGCTTATACGCTCATCGGCAGTCGATCTTATTGTTATCGACTCTGTTGCTGCGCTTACTCCTAAAGCAGAAATCGAAGGTGATATGGGCGATAATAAAGTTGGTTTGCAAGCTCGTCTTATGTCGCAAGCATTGCGTAAAATTACAGGTGCATTAAATAAGACTAATACAACATGCATATTCATCAACCAATTGCGTGAAAAGATAGGTGTGATGTTTGGCAATCCAGAAACAACAACAGGTGGTAATGCACTAAAGTTCTATGCTTCGGTGCGTATTGACATTCGCAAAGTATCGCCTATAAAAGATGGCGACGAAGTGATAGGTAACTCGGCTCGTGCCAAAGTGGTAAAGAATAAAGTAGCGCCTCCATTCCGTAAGGCAGAATTCGAGATACGCTATGGTGAAGGTATATCGAAGGTGGGCGAGATACTCGATATTGCTACCGATATGGATATTATTAAAAAGAGTGGCTCATGGTTTAGCTACAATGATGCTAAGTTAGCTCAGGGTAGAGATTCGGTTTTGGCCATACTGAGAGATAATATTGAACTTCAGCAAGAGATAGAAGCCAAAGTAAAAGCTCGTTTGAGCGGTGAAAATGCACCATCGGCCGAACCTTCAGCTGAATAATAAGTGAAGAAATAAAAACAAAACAATGGGGCTATCAGCTATAGAGCCGATGGCTCCATTTTTTTATAAAAGATTATAGTTATGAGAATAGCGCTCCTTCTGTTGTTTGGACAAGCGATTTATTGCAATGCTCAAGATGTCATAATCGATAGTTTACTGCATGTACTCGATGTTACTATTAGTGAGAGTGGGCATTATGAGAGCCAAAGAGTGGAGCGTATAAGTGAGTTGCAAACATGGTTGAGTAGTCCAGTGCTGACCAATGAGGCTCGTTATGAACTTAATAAGAAGTTGTACGATGAATATGAGTCGTATGTATGCGATTCGGCATGGCGTTATGCCGATTTGAATATCGACTTGGCACGTTCGATGAATAGGAGTGAGTGGCTTCATGAGGCTACTTTGCAGAAAGCACATATATTGTCAACAGGTGGATTATTCAGCGAGAGTGAAAATCTGTTGCGGCAGATCGGAGCTAATGAACTTGAAAATGATAGTTTGCGGGCATGCTATTTCAAATTTTTGTCGGATGCCTATTTATACAAGGCCGAAAATAACGCCGATAACTACTTCTTTCATATCTATGATGCAATATGTAGGCAATATAGCGATTCGGCTCTGCTTTATGCAACTGAAGGTTCGTACATATATGTTATAACTCAAGCGCCAGAATTGGCCAAAAGTGGGCTATTGAAAGAGGCTACCGAATTACTTGAGGCTTCATTAGTACATTATGCTCCAAATACTCATGAGGAGGCTATCATCCATTCGCTTATGGCTTTTGTGTGCTATTGTAGCAACGATAGTGTAGGGCAATTTGAGCATTTGGTTCGTAGTGCTATAGCTGATATACGTAGTGTGGTAACCGAGAACAGAGCATTGCGTGAAGTGTCAGAGATGCTATATGCACATGGCGACCTTGAACGAGCTAATAGGTATTTGAAAAAGAGTCTTGCCGATGCTACTAAGTTTAACTCTCGATTACGCAATTTGCAATCATCGAAAATGTTGCCAGTTGTTGATGCTGCTTATCAGAAGTTACAAGAAGAGAGACAGTCTGAAATGCGTTGCTATGTGCGGCTTATTAGTTTGTTATCGGTATTGTTGTTAGTGGCGTTGGTCTTCATTTGGCGACAGATGCGTAGCAAGATGCGAGCAAATTCAATGTTAAGTAAACTCAATGCCGATTTGCTCATCATGAACAATAAATTAAAAGAGTCGAATGAAATAAAAGAGGAGTACGTTGGGCGTTTTATGGAGCTATGTACCACTTATATATCAGAGTTCGATGCCTTTAGAAAGAAACTTCATAAAGCCTCCGGACAAACAAAACTGTCGGAGTTGCAGCGATTGCTTAGTTCCGATGAACAAGTAGACGCAATAGCAAAGGGCTTTTATCGTACGTTTGACAGCGCTTTTCTCAACCTATTTCCCGACTTTGTTAATCAGGTGAATGCCTTATTTTCGCCTACCGATGGTATTGTGCTGCGTTCAACAGATAAGCTTAATACCGAATTACGTATTTTGTCATTGATAAGATTGGGCATAACCGATAGTGAGAAGATTGCAAGTTTTTTGCGTTGTTCGATAACAACAATTTATACTTATCGGTCGAAGATGAAAAATAGAGCGCTCATTCCCGATGAGTTTGAGTCACAAGTGATGCGAATTGGTACTGAATGAATAAGGGGAAAGTCAGTTTATGATATTGATGATATTTTGATATTCTATTTCTTAATTAGTTGATAATCAAATAGAAATACTTTTAACGATTTAGATTTTACTGAGATGACGATTTGGCCGGTATTTATTGTATAGATATTTGCCGAAAACAAAAAAATCATTTCAAAATAAAAGAAAATCTAATCGCTATGAAAAGTATTCTGAAATTAAGTTTTTTAGCCTTAGGTTTATTGTTATCGGTATCAGCAGCAATGGCGCAAACCGATGTACATGGAACAATAAGGGATAGCGCAGGCGAAGTTCTCGTAGGTGCTAATGTAATCGTAAAAGGGACAAATCAGGGTGTTATTACCAACACCGATGGTGTGTATCGTTTAGCTAATGTGCCAAGCGATGCTGTATTGTTATTTACATATGTTGGTTTTCAGACGGTAGAAGAGTCTGTTAATGGGCGTACGGAGATAAATGTGGTGCTCGAAGATGATGCTTGGGAACTAGCAGAGATGGTTGTTGTGGGCTATGGCTCGTTGAACAAGAAGGAGATTTCGAGTTCGATAGTGCAGATAGATAAAGAGAAATTCAACAGCGGTGCAATGAATAATGCTATGGAACTCATAGCAGGAAAAGTGGCTGGTTTGAATGTGAGCACTACGGCAGCCGCTAACCCTAATTCATCGTCAGATTTGCAAGTGCGTGGAGCTACTTCGATAACAGCTAGCAACTCGCCATTGGTGGTTATCGATGGTGTGCCAGGTGGCGACATACGTAACATAGCACCACAAGATATTGAAACACTCACGGTGCTTAAAGATGCAGGTTCAGCCGCTATTTATGGCACACGTGGTGCCAACGGCGTTATACTCGTTACTACTAAAAAGGGACATGGTGATGTGGGTACGGTGCACGTTACATACGATAGCTATGCAGCCCTCAATGTAGCTAAGAGTGCGCCAGAGGTGCTTTCGGCTGATGAATTCCGACGTTCACGTAGAGGCGCCGATTATGGTGCATCTACCGATTGGTACGATGAAATAACACGACCAGTAGCCTACGACATCAATCAATATCTTAGTATCGATGGCATGGGTAAGGGTGGATGGTATTCTGCATCGTTTAACTACAAAGAGGCTAATGGACTCGACATCGTGAGCAAACGACGTGAATTTGGCGGACGTTTCGCTGTTGAGCAAAAGGTTATGAAGAATAGGCTTACACTTAATGGTTCGTTGAGTGCCCGACGTGTGAACGAAACATGGGGTGACGATGGTTTGTTTGATACAGCTCTGAGCATGAACCCAACAATGCCAGTGAAAAATGATGATGGTACCTATTATCAGCCAACTTCGCCCACTGGTGCACGTAATCCGGTGGCTGAACTTGAGCAAATAACCAATCAGGGTAAGCGACTTTATGTTCTTGGTTCGGCTGAAGCCAAATTTAATATCATCAATACGGATAGACACAATCTGAACACACAAGTTGGATATTCGTTGCATTATAATGATCTGAAATCAGATTTCTATGCACCATCAACAGTTGCTGAGTCGTATTGGAATGGCTATGCAGGTAGGGCATCGTTAACATACCAAAAGTGGTATACTAACCGATTTGAATGGTTGGGCAACTATTCGCTTAGCATCGACGATAACGACATAAAGGTTATGCTTGGCTATACTTACGAAAAGAGTAATTGGGAGCAGATGTTTGAGCAGAATAATGATTTTGCCTATGATAAATTGTCGTATCATGGCATCGGTACAGGTTTGTATTTAGGCGAAGGCAAAGCAAGCATGTATGCAGGTGCATCAGAATCATCGTTGGTTGGTTTCTTCGGACGTGTCAACTATAATTTGCGCAATATGCTATTTGTTTCGGCATCGTTACGACACGAGGGAAGTACTAAGTTTGGCAAAAACAATAAATGGGGTAATTTTCCTGCTTTATCAGGAGCATTTGATATGGCCGACCTTATCAATCACAATGATGTGATAAATAGCTTAAAGGTGCGTGCATCGTATGGCGTTACAGGTCGTTCAGATTTTGATGCTTATAGATCATTGGCTACATATAGTGCAAGTGGTAGTTATTTTGTCGATGGACAATGGATAACAGGTTATGCACCATCGGTGAATGCAAATCCAGATCTTGCTTGGGAAAAGAGCATAGCGGCAAATTATGGTGTCGACTTTGAATTGTGGCACAGAGTACGAGGGTCGGTAGAGTTCTTTGATCGTCGTTCTGAAGATTTGCTCTACAACTATACAGCACCTCAGCCTCCATTCGTATACTCAACAATACTTGTCAACGTTGGTACTACACGTAATACAGGTATTGAGATTTCGCTCGATGCTGATGTCTTGCCACAGCACATGGCATTGCAATGGAATACCAACATTGGTTGGTCGTATGGACAAACAAAACTCACCAAATTGTCCGACGATGTTTATCAAGCTTCATACATTGAACTCTATCAGAAGGCTGGAGTAGGCACAAGCGAGTATTATTTCAGAGTTGAAGAGGGTAGCAAGGTAGGTCAGTTCTATGGTTATGAATATGCAGGTGTCGATTCAGATGGCAATATGCTTGTGCGCACCAACGATGGTGGTGCAGTGCAAGTGTCGCAAGCCGATGCACAATACAAACGTTATATAGGCAATGGTGCACCTAAGCACTTCTTATCGTGGAACAATACATTGCGTTATAAAAATTTCGACCTTGGACTTAACTTCCGCAGTGCACTTGGTTTCGATATTTTCAACACACGTAAATACAATATGGGACTTGTTGGCAGTGGTTCTGATAATGTATTACGCTCAGCTTATCTCGATGATAATAATCTAAATAGTGGTGGTGGTGTAATTTCATCATATTTCTTGGAAAGTGGCAACTATTTCAAACTCGACAATGCAACACTTGGTTACAACATTGTGCCAGAGAACAGAGAAGTTGTGGACAATTTGCGCATCTATTTTAGCGCTAAAAACATCTTTACGCTTACCAAATACACAGGTAACGACCCATCTATTGTGCCAACCACAGGTATTACCCCCGGAGTTGATAACGCAGCTGCTTATCCACAAGCTACACAACTCACACTTGGCCTAACGCTGCGTTTGAAATAACACATACGAACTCTATAAAGCATTATGTTTATGAAGATGAAATTATATAGCAAAGCTCTGACCATAGCAGCAAGTGTGCTTGCACTGTCGGGCTGCACAGATATGGACGAAAAGGTCTACGATCGTATCGATGCATCAATCTATTATCAAAACGAAACAAGTGTCAAAGGCGCAGTGGCTGCCATTTATTCAAAGGCTGCACTTAGCTACATTGAGTATTTTTGGTACTTGCAAGAGTTCCCTGCCGACCAAGTAACATGGCGTGTTTGGAATGGTGGACAATGGGGATATGACGAAGGTGAAAAAACTGTGTTGTCAACTCATACGTGGACACCCGACTCGAAGATAATACGTTCAACATGGGAAACTGCATGGACCACAATCGGATTATGCAACACCCTCTTGGCCGATTTGCAAGAGTTGTCGCCTGCTGCTGTGGGCATAACCGATGATAATTTACAAAGCTACATTGCCGAAGTACGTACTCTGCGAGCTTGGGCATATTACAACGTGTTTGAAATATGGGGTGGAACATTACCACTCAACGTGGATGTAACCACTGATGTTCCAGGCTCAGCTTCAACCGACTTCGATGAGGGCTGTCAGATAATCTACAATTTCATCTCTGACGAACTCGATGAAGCATGTCCGTATTTGAGCGATAATACAGGGGCAAAATCAGTAGTTAACAGAATGAATAAGTGTGCCAACCGCATGATAAAGATGCGTTTGTTGCTCAACAGCGAAGTGTTTGTTAAGCAAGATAAATATAGCGAGTGCGCAGCATTGGCACAAGAGATAATCGATGGCAAATACGGTAATTATAGTTTGGCTGACGACTATCGCGACATATTTGGTATAGACAACAACCAATGTCCTGAAGTGGTAATGGCATTTGCTATGGAGAATGGTCAGCTCAATGGCGGTTGGATGCGTAATATGCCATTTTTGCCATACAATTACGACCTCTATTTCGGTGGCTCATATAGTCAGTCGGGATGGAATTGCTGCTGCCTAACACCATCGTGGGACAATAGTGGCAACGTGAATACATATGGCGGTACCGACTCACCTAAGAGTTTTTTAACCGACTATGGAGATAAATTAGGAGCTGTTTACGAACGTTTCGACAATCGTGATGTGCGCAAGCATAACTTTACATACAACGAAGCTACTGGCGAATGGAGTGGCATGTTCATCAAAGGCGCTGTAAAAACACTTTGGAGCACTGGAGATGAGTTCTTAACTGCTGATGCCGACCGCGACGGACAAGCACTATACTATGTTGACCAAGTGGGACAATTTATGAATCAGGGACGCACACTCGAAGATGTTATGTCGCCACGTTGGGGAGAAACAAATTCAGGCGTCAGATTGGTTAAATATCCTATCTATCCAGAGTCGGCTGGTATCGATTTCCAAGATATTGATGAAGTAGAGTTCCGCCTAAGCGAGGTATACTACACATTGGCCGAATGCAAAATGCGTTCGGGCGATGCTACGGCAGCAAAAGCTCTTGTTGACCAAGTTCGTACACGTTATTTTACCGATAAGAGCGCACTCGACACACCAGGTACTGGTTTTACTGCCTTCGACAATGATTGGATGTTGAGTCAATGGGGACTCGAATTCCTGTGCGAGGGACGCCGTCGCCGTACCGATTTGCGACGCTTCGATAAGTTTACGCAAGGACAATGGTGGTTCTTTGGCAGAACACAAGATGATGGCTATGCTTATCCTGCACAACGCGACCGCAAATATGAGTGGTATCCACTGCCATCGTCGGCATTAATGGTAAATCCTGGATTGGTACAAAACCCTTACTACAATTAACCTAAAACGCTTTCATTATGAAATTTCAGATAAAACAACTCATAGCTACACTTCCACTGTTGGCACTTTGTGGAGCTTGTAGCGAAAAAGAAGAGATAGTCTTCGATTCAGAATTGCCACGTTTCGAGACGCGCGACAATGCTATACTTCTTGAAGTTATACCGCCTTATGGCACAGCTGCCGATGATGTGATAAGCATAGCTGGCGACTTTAATGGCGGTGCAGATGCTGCCATAGCCGATGCTCGTTGGCAACTTGAAAAATCGTCGGAGGCCGATAAATGGGGCATCTATCTGTTCCCTGCCGATTTTGTCGGTGGAAAAACACTTGCCGATGGATTCTATTTTATCAGTCAAAAACAAGGCGAAGAACGTACACTCACCAACACAACAGCTTTGCATACACTCAATGTTACTGTTGGCTCACGAACCAACGTCAGAGTCGACCGATGGGCGGCCTATTTTGAACAACATGAAGATGATGACGACGATGAAGTAGAACCTACGCACGATGGGTATACTATCTATGTTATAGATGAAACAGGTTGGGATGCTCTGACACTTTATATGTGGGGTGATGTGAACGACCTTAATGGAGGCTGGCCTGGTATGCAACCTACTGGCAAACAGACAATAAATGGCGTAACGTTTACATATTTTGATATGGGCGAAGCCAATACTGGTTTGGGAGAAAATCTCATCTTCAACAACAATGGCGGTGGTAGTCAACTTATCGACTACGCTTACACTATCGACCACGACATCTATTTGCACATAACAAGTAGTGGTGTTACGGTGTACGATCCTGATGCTATCGATGACGATGACGATAACAATAACAATGACGAGGATAACGAGGATACCAACACTGATGATGATCCTATCGACAATCCTGAAACTAGTACATATACCATCTATGTTATCGACGAAACGGGTTGGAGTGCTTTGGCGCTCTATATGTGGGGCGATGTGAACGGTTTGGGCGGTGGTTGGCCTGGTGTGCAACCTACTGGCACTACCACTATCGACGGACAGACATATACCTATTTTCAGCTGAATGATGTAGCTGTCGGATTGGGTGAAAACCTTATCTTCAACAATAATGGAGGAGGATTACAACTCGACAATTTCTATGTCACATTATCACGCGATTATTATCTGCGAGTAACAGCCGATGGTGTTGAAGAGATTGAACAATAACAACAATAATCGATATGAATAAATTTCGTTTCCTAACAACATTTATCGCGCTTTCAGCTCCTATTTTGATGAGTTGTGCCGATAATACTGATACTGATGTCTCGCCCGAGATAATTGGACCAATATCTCAAGTTGACTCTACGCGTCGCGATGTTGTTATCTATCAAGCCAACCCAAAGTTGTATGCCAAGGCAACAACATTTACATCGCTCACTCAGCGCTTGCCACAAATTGAAAAGTTGGGCGCTAATGTGCTATATCTGATGCCTATATATCCAGAAGGACAAACCAATGCTGTTGGCTCGCCCTATTGCATTAGCGACTATTGTGGCATAAATCCTAACTATGGCACTGCCGATGAACTGAAGCAACTTATTGCAACAGCTCATAGTGCTGGTATGCGAGTTATTTTCGATTGGGTTGGCAATCACACTTCGTGGGATAATGAGTGGATTACGCTTCATGACGATTGGTATACTCACGATGCCTCAGGCAAGATAATAGCGCCAGCTGGTACAGGTTGGAACGATGTGGCTGATCTTAACTACGACAATGCCGACATGCGCAAAGCTATGATTGAGGCTATGCTCTATTGGGTTGAGACGTTTGGTATCGATGGTTATCGTTGCGACTATGCCGATGGTGTGCCAACTGATTTCTGGAAGTCGGCCATCGAAGCATTACAACAAGCGCACCCCAACAATTTACTCATGCTTGCCGAGTCTGACGATGTTACAATGTGTAGCGTAGGTTTCGATATGGTCTATAGCTGGAAGTCGACAGCTAAGTTGCAGGCTCTTTATGCTGGTAACGCTACCATCGATGAATTTTATGCAACAAGTGCATCTGAGCTAAAAGCGGCTAACACTGCTCGCTTCATAACAAACCACGATCAAGCTTCAGAAAAATGTCCGCTCAACTATTATAATGGACAAGATGGCGCACTATCTGCCTTTGTTCTTACAACAATGCTGGGTGGGTCGCCTTTCATCTATAGCTCGCAAGAGGTAGGGTATAGCAGCAATTTGTCGTTTTTTAATCAGTGGGCGTTCGATTGGGATAGCAATCCAAGTTATACTGCCGAATATTGCAACTATATGGCTGCATACAATGCTACAGCATCGTTACGTAGCGGAACGTTGCAAACATATTCAACATATAGTGTAGCTTCGTTCTATTACGATTGTGGCGCTAATGGCTTGCTCGTAATTGTTAATCCTACTGCTACCGAGCAACAGATAAAGACACCTATTGCTCATGTCGGTATGCACTTCGTTAATGTTGTTGATGGCACAGAAATAGACCTACCATCGGCACTGACGCTTCAACCATATCAGTATCTGATTTTCAAAAAGTGAATCTATTATGTACAGATTAATATTTGTATTTGTGCTTTTGGTAGTGGCAACGTTTGTACATGCGCAGACACTTGTTTCGCCTAATGGCAACCTTACACTACGATTTGCTATCAATGCTAATGGCGTCCCCACATATTCGTTACAACACAAATCTGATGTTGTTATTAACGAAAGTAAATTAGGACTTCAGTTTGAACGTGTTGCGTTTGCCGATAATTTATCAATAGTTGGTAGCACCACATCTACTACCGATGAGGTGTGGCAGCCAGTGTGGGGTGAATACGACAATGTGCGTTGTCACTACAACGAACTCAAAGTGTCGTTGCGTAATCAGGGCGGGCTGCAACTCGATGTGTGCTTCCGACTCTTCGACGATGGTTTGGGATTCCGCTACGAAATGCCAACTCAACCACGCCTCAACCATCTTGTTGTGCGCGATGAATTAACTGAGTTTATTCTCACAGGCGACCATACGTTCTATTGCATTCCGGGTGACTATGATACCAACGAATTTGCCTACACCACAGCGCCTATATCGCATGTGCGTGAGGGTATGGAACGCGATGTGCGTAAGAAAGGCTACGAAGCAAAAGCTTCTTCGTTTTCGGTGCAGACACCATTGATGATAAAAACAACCAACGGACTCTACCTCAACATACACGAAGCTGCATTGGTCGATTTCCCTGCAATGTTGCTAAATGTCGACGATAAGAAATTTGCCCTTAGTGCACATCTTACGCCCGATAAAAATGGCAACAAAGGTTTTGTGCAGTTGCCATTCGCCACACCTTGGCGTACCATTATAGTGAGCAATGATGCTCGTGATATATTAGCTTCGCAGTTAATACTTAATCTCAACGAGCCTTGTGCCCTGAGTGATGTTTCGTGGATAAAACCACAAAAATTTATAGGTGTGTGGTGGGAAATGTTTATCGGTACAGGACTAACATGGGCATATTCCGATGTAAACAATGTGCGTCCGGGATATACCGATTATTCTAAGGTGCAACCCAATGGTCGTCATCCGGCCAACACGGCGCATGTGAAAGAGTATATCGATTTTGCAGCAGAAAATGGCATCGATGCAGTACTTGTTGAAGGTTGGAACGAAGGTTGGGAAGACTGGGGTAGCTATGTCAAGGATCGTCATTTCTTATTCAATAAACCCTATCCCGATTTTGATACCAACGAACTTCAACGCTATGCGGAGCAGAAAAATGTGCGCCTTGTGATGCATCACGAAACGGCATCCAATGCAGCCGACTATGCTCTGCAACTCGACAATGCTTTTCGCTACATGAACGAACATGGCTACAACACTGTCAAAACGGGTTATGTGGGTAGCATCATTCCACGCAGTGAGTATCATTCGTCGCAGTGGATGGTTAATCACTATGTTGAAGTGGCTCGCAAAGCAGCACAGTACCATATCATGGTCGATAGTCATGAGGCTGTGCGCCCAACAGGTTTGTGCCGCACCTATCCTAACTGGTTGGCACAAGAGTCGGCACGTGGTGGTGAGTTTGAATCGATGGGAGGTAATGCACCCGACCATACCACCATATTGCCATTTACCCGATTAAAAGGTGGACCAATGGACTATACTCCTGGTATATTACAGACGCAACTTAGCTATTATGGTGGCGAAAAATCGACACAGTTTGTGCATACCACCCTTGCTAAGCAGTTAGCTCTATACCTCACCATGCCAAGCCCATTGCAGATGGCTGCCGACTTACCTGAAAATTATCGCCGCTTTGCCGATGCCTTTCAGTTCATTCGTCATGTACCTGTCGATTGGAGTAACTCTCTCTATCTTGAAGCTGAACCTGGCGACTACATCACTGTAGCCCGACAAGGTAAGACCGACAAACAATGGTATGTAGGAGCTATAACCGACGAAAATAGTCGTACAGCTACCATCCCACTCACTTTCTTGCCAAAAGGTGAACATTACGAAGCCATTATTTATGCCGATGCTGCCGATGCTCACTACAAGACAAATCCAATGAGTTATACCATCAAACATCAGAAAGTGACAAGCAAGAGTGTGCTGAAGATAGCATTAGCGCCAGGTGGTGGTGCTGCTATAGAATTGAGAAAAATAGATTGATAAAATTAGATTTTGGTTTGATAGATTGATTTTTTAAGCTGAAAAGGAATACGCTTTTAATGTCAGAGCGTGTTCCTTTTTGTTTTATATTTGCACCAGTTAATCAATCTACAAATATGATACACGACAAATCGTATCTCCGAATCAGGAATTTTATTGGCACACTTGGTTGCCTACTGCCTTTTATTTCACTTGCTGGCGCATATCTGTCGCCCAATACCATTTATCCAGATTGGTGGATGAGCATATCGATAACATATTACAGCTCACCTGTGTTAATAGCCATATTGTCGTCGGTTGGATTTATGCTTATTTCATACACAGGCTACAATGTGTGGGACCGTGTGGTTAATGTAGCAGCAGGTTTGTGTGCATTGTGTGTGGTGAGTTTCCCTAGCGAAGCTTCGTGGATAGACCCATCGACAGAAGTTGGACTTTTTTGGTTGCCAATGAGCCAAAGTAAGTGTGTGCACTATGTTTCGGCATTTATGCTTTTCATATTATTGGCTATAAATAGCATATTCCTATTTTCGCAGAGCAAAAATGAATGTAAAAACACCATCTATAAAGTGTGTGGCTACATCATATTGGGCGACTTGCTAATATTCTCGATAAATGCCGTATTCTTGCATCTGAAGTGGACAGTTATCATCAACGAAACCATTATGCTCCTGGCATTTGGATTTAGCTGGTTAGTAAAGGGACATATATTTGATAAATTCTTTGGTTGCGAATGATTTTCATACTCTTTTTAAGGTTATAGTTTTGTATGCAGCTTTTGCTTTACTTTTGTAATTGAACACAACGGAGCTGGGTGATTGTGTCGGCTTGCGAGTGTTGTGAATAGCTTTCGAATTTTTTACTTTTGTAATTGAACACAACCAGCGGTGGTAGTGAGCAAGAGTTTATGCCGTTGTGAATAGCTTTCGAATTCTTTACTTTTGTAATTGAACACAACCGGGCGCTTCGTATGCCAATATGAAAGAGAGTTGTGAATAGCTTTCGAATTCTTTACTTTTGTAATTGAACACAACACGACGCACTTGCTCTGTAAAACGATTGTCGTTGTGAATAGCTTTCGAATTCTTTACTTTTGTAATTGAACACAACTTATGCTTGGCCTCAATTTGCGAACCTTGGTTGTGAATAGCTTTCGAATTCTTTACTTTTGTAATTGAACACAACTTGCGCGATACAGGGCGGCAGACGCGCCGGGTTGTGAATAGCTTTCGAATTCTTTACTTTTGTAATTGAACACAACGTCCACTTTGTGCATGATAGGGGCTAGCATGTTGTGAATAGCTTTCGAATTCTTTACTTTTGTAATTGAACACAACTTTTCG
>JBGUYH010000155.1:0-10508 GCA_045118595.1 Bacteroidales bacterium
CATAACGGTGAACGCGAGCATCTATATTGTGAATGAGTTTCAAAACAATGTCAAGCAACATTCTGATTGGAATTTGCATCGCTGCCTGCTCAAAGCCTACGATGTAAAAACTGGCACTATCTTGCTGACAATTCTTTCTACAGTATTAGGATTCATACCGTTCATCATCGATGCTAACAATAGCTTCTGGTTCTCGCTCGCAGCAGGAACAATGGGCGGACTTACATTCTCTGTAATAGGAATATTCTTGTTCTTGCCGCTGTTTATAAGGCTAAATAAAAAAGGTAGGTGATTTTTGAAGAACAGATATATATTGTTCTAGTGTAACAAGTAGCAAGTTTTTTATAATTGATATAAATTACGCCTCCGAATCTGTTACGAAACGGAGGCGTATTAATGTTCAATTTGAACCTTCACAGCTGAGTTTATGAGCCATTAGTCAAGTTCATAATCATGTTTGTAGATTGATACAAATAGTCATAAATAGCTGAAGGTCAGATTGTATTTTGTTCTTTACTTTTTCATTTCTTACTTCACTTGCACTCTGTAAATATGGAACGATTGTGCAGGAACTTGTGTTTTAAGCACATTGCCACTAGCAGGTCGGTCAAGTGTCTTAGGTGTGATGCGTGTTGGTTGGTCAAGAGTGTTTTCGGCATCACCTTCGTTGCTATAGAGCAATGTGAGAGTACACTTACTGATAGTCTTCTTCTTCAGTCCGTTGAGTTTCACATCAATATCTTTTGCATGAGCTGAAGTGTTAACCACTTTGATGATGTACGAACCATCAGCAGCATCGTAAACAGCCGAAGCAAAGAGTCCGTCTTGATCAAGATTACCAGCTACAGGTTTGCCATTCATTGTGGTAGGCAACACATTAGTACCCTTATTCATAGCATAGAGTTGTTGCACGTAGTAGCTAACAGTCTTAACCGAACGAGTATTATCGAACCAAATCATATCAGGACGCCATTGCCAACCTTCAACGTGTGCAAAAAGTGGTGCATACGTAGCCATGTGAACCACATCGGCATTGCGCTCCAAACCAGTCATGAATGCAGCTTCGAGAAGCGAAGCCTC
This sequence comes from Bacteroidales bacterium, assembly GCA_045118595.1. Classification (GTDB taxonomy): domain Bacteria; phylum Bacteroidota; class Bacteroidia; order Bacteroidales; family Marinilabiliaceae; genus W3P20-009. Next base: position 1,081 of record JBGUYH010000155.1, read on the forward strand.
ATAGTGATTCCATTTCTTACCCTTTCCGTGGCAAGCATATTCACCTGCAAACACTTTCGGACCTTTACGATCGTACTTATCGTAGCGATTGCCTTGCGACAAGAACCATGTTTCGGGACGATAGAAATGCTCATCGACAAGGTCAGCACCTAGTCGCTTCATCTCAGGCCAAAGGTAATCGAACTGCTTACCTTCGCTATCAGGACCAGACGTACCAACTATTTTTATGTTAGGATAAGCCGCACGAATGGCTTTCACAAATGGCTCGAGATGCTGTGGATATGTTTCGCCCCACTGCTCGTTACCCACTGCAATAAGCTTAAGATTGAATGGCTCTGGATGTCCCATATCGGCACGTACCTTACCCCATTTAGTTGTAGGTGCACCATTAGCAAATTCAATAAGGTCGAGAGCATCTTGAATGTATGCTTGCAAGCTATCTACACACACATGAGCCTCTTCTTTGTCGTTTTGGAACTGGCATGCCAATCCGCAACTCAACACAGGCAGAGGTTCTGCACCCATATCTTCAGAAAGAAGGAAAAATTCGTAGAAACCCAATCCATAGCTCTGATAATAGTCTGGGAAGAAACGATGTGTGAATGTATAGTGCCAACGATTTTCGTTGAGTGGACGATTTTCTACTGGTCCTACAGTATTCTTCCACTGATAGCGAGTATTGAGGTCGGTACCTTCAACAATGCAACCACCAGGGAAACGGAACACACCAGGGTGTACGTCGCACAAAGCCTGAGCAAGGTCGGCACGCAAACCATTTTCACGACCTTTCCATGTTTCAGCTGGGAAGAGCGACACATGCTCAAGGTCGACACCATTGTTGCCAACAAGGAACACACGTAAAACACCCTTCTGCACATCGGCATTAGCCTTTATGGTAGCTGTATATTTCTTCCATTCGCCACCACTTACTGTTACATCTACTTGTCCGTTAACCTGCGACTCGCCCATGCTGGCTGTGTTGTCGAGTTCGATGCGCAAACGAGCATCGTTACCCAAGGCACGAGCCCACACGCTAAAACGATACTCCTTACCTTTTTGTGTCGAAACGCCAAAAAAGCCTTCGTTTTCAAGACCAGTATGCTTATGAGCATGGCCAGATGATGTTAGGCGAACATAGTGTGGGTTACGCTCAAATGGAGCGCCGTCGGTGCGCACTTCAACGTTGCCATAAGCTTTCCAGCCCATCAGAGCCTGTGGAAATTCAAACGAACGGTTTTTAACCATCTCGGCATATAGACCACCATCGGCTGCGTAGTTTATATCCTCGAAGAAGAGGCCATACATAGTAGATTGAATCTTAGCGCCTTTTAGCGGGTTGGCCACATTGACGTCGATAGTGGCCGTCTGAGCCATAGCCAAAGCCGAAACGCTGGCTAAGGCCGATGCAATTATGGTTTTGTTCATATCACAATTATTTGTTTTTATTTGACTGCAAAGGTAACAACAGATTTGGCAGGCATATCAACTATGATGATACCATTTTTGAGTGTACACTTAGAAAAACTCTGCAAGTCGACTTCGTCTGGCTTGTCGAATGTGTTGCGCTCTGCGATATCACCAGCTGTAACTATCTGGCCGTCGGTCAGTTTCTTCACGTTCATGCCTCGCACATCAACTTTCACCTTCACACCTTTATCGAGTGCTAAGTTTACAAGCGAGATATGCACTATGCCATCTGCATCTTTCGAAGCCGACACATTAACCTGATCGACCGAAAGATTTTCAACCGTATATTTGTCACACTTAACCTGCGAAGGTAAAAGTGTTGCATCCTGATGCACTTTATACATATTAAATATGTGATAAGTTGGTGTCAGAACCATTTTTTCTCCTTCAGTGAGTATAAGTGCTTGAAGTACATTTACTATTTGCGCCAAGTTTGCCATGCGCACACGATCGGCATGATTGTGAAAAATGTTGAGTGTAGTAGCAGCAATAAGTGCATCGCGCAATGTATTCTGTTGGAAGAGGAATCCTGGATTAGTGCCAGGTTCTACATCGTACCATGCACCCCATTCATCAACAACCAATGCAACACGCTTGTCGGGATCGTAGCGATCCATAATAGCACCATGTTTGCGTATCAGTTCGTCCATAAATATTGCCTTTTGCATGGTTTGCACATACATGCGGTCAGAGAATACAGTAGCTGAACCTTTATGATTCCATCCACCAGGATGCACATAGTAGTGAAGCGACAATCCCCACATTTGTCCTGCAGGTATCATACGCATGAGAGTCTCTGTCCAATTATAATCATCGATATTAGCACCACCTGCCACTTTGAGTAGTTGGTTGCTACCATAGTTACGACAGAAGGTCTGATAACGACGATAGTTCCATGCATAGAAATCAGGAGTCATATTGCCACCACATCCCCAACTCTCGTTACCAACAGCCAAAAACTTAACATTCCAAGGTTTTTCTCGGCCATTCTCTTTACGCAACTTCGACATTGGGCTTTCTCCATCAAAGGTCATATACTCCACCCACTTCGAAGCCTCTTCAACAGAGCCGCTACCTACATTGGCACATATATATGGTTCACAACCAATAAGTTCGCACATATTCAAAAACTCATTTGTGCCAAACGAATTATCTTCAGTAATGCCACCCCAGTGAGTGTTGACCATTTTAGGGCGATTCTCTTTGGGTCCGATACCATCCATCCAATGATATTCATCGGCAAAGCAACCACCTGGCCAACGCAAATTAGGAATGCGTATTTCTTTCAGCGCAGCAACAATATCGTTGCGCACACCAGCTGTATTGGGAATTGACGAATTCTCGCCAACATAGAGTCCATCATAAATGCAATGACCTAAATGTTCAGAAAATTGTCCATAGATATGTTTACTTATTTGCACCGTTCCCAAGTCGGCATTGATAGTAACAGAAGCTTCATTTTGGGCATTCACTATAGCTGAAAACGCCATAGCCACCGAAGCTACAATTGCTTTTGACATAATAATATACTTTTGCGTTTAAATATTTTTTGCAAATGTATAGATACCTTTAGGCTTAGTGGTGGACAAAAGAGGCTTTATGGGGGACGAATGAATTGCGATGCACGAATGACGAATGATGAATCAAAGTACACATATTTATCAAACTATACATATCATCAACCAACACACACAACAACTATTCTCTCTTAATGATATTTAATAGTATTTCGCACAAATCAACATTATATCATATTCTTATCATTTAACTTTGCAGCCGAAAATCGAAAAAAGATGTAGAGGTACATCTTTTCGACTAACACAAAGAATGTAATATGGTAAAAAATCTTCTTGAAGGAAAACGTGGCATCATCTTCGGTGCGCTCAACGATAAATCAATAGCATGGAAAGTAGCTGAAGTAGCTAAAGAGCAAGGCGCTATCTTCACATTGTCGAACACAGCAGTAGCTTGCCGCATGGGCGAAGTGATTGAGCTTAGCAAAAAATGCAATGCTGAACTCATTCCTGCTGATGCAACAAGTGTTGATGATCTCAAAGTTGTTTTTGAAAAATCGCAAGAAATATTGGGTGGCAAAATTGATTTCGTATTGCACTCAATTGGTATGTCGCTCAACGTTCGCAAAAAGCGTCCATACCACGACCTCGACTATGGTTTCTTGAGCAAAACACTTGACATATCGGCAATATCGTTCCATAAGATGTTGCAAGTAGCTTATCAGATGGATGCCATTAGCGAATGGGGCTCAGTTATAGCATTGTCATACATAGCTGGTCAACGCACATTCTGTGACTATAACGACATGGCCGATGCTAAAGCTCTGCTCGAGTCAATAGCTCGTTCGTTTGGTTACATCTATGGTCGTGAACGCCACGTACGTATCAACACCATATCACAGTCGCCTACTATGACAACAGCAGGTAGTGGCGTAAAGGGTTTTGATGGTCTGCTCGACTTTGCCGATCGTCAGTCACCACTTGGCAACGCTTTGGCCGAAGACTGTGCAAACTTCTGCTGCGCTATGTTCTCTGACTTGACTAAGAAGATAACAATGCAGAACCTCTATCACGATGGTGGTTTCTCAAGCATAGGCATGAGCGAACGTGCTATGAACCAATACAATTTGAGCTTCCAACATGTACACGTTGACCCTAAAGGCAACGAAGCATAAGATGTTAAACTTTAGGCAAATAGAATTTTCATAGTGTTTTAGGTTATATCGTAAGGCCGCCACATTGTTTTTTCTTGTGGTGGTCTTTTTTTTTATTCTCTTATTACCACCAACACAATATAGCCACACAGAGCTACTTTACCCTTAATAGAAAAAATAAAAACACTATTTTTGCACCTAATTAAAAGTAAAATATCAGCAAAGTGTATTTCAGTGAATTTGGTTTCGACGATGAATTGATGGATAGTCTCGATGCTATGCATTTTGAAGAGGCTACTCCTATTCAGAGCGAGGCTATACCTGTTATAATGGACGGCAACGACCTTATAGCTTGTGCACAAACAGGAACCGGAAAAACGGCAGCCTACCTCTTACCCGTTATCAACGACATACTCTATACCGAAGGTGGCTTCATCGACACAATAATACTTGTACCAACACGTGAATTGGCCATACAAATTGACCAACAAATGGAGGGATTTGGCTACTATGTGCCTGTTACATCTACGTCCATCTATGGAGGCAACGACAGTGGCGAATGGAACCGACAACGCAAAGCCATTGAAGATGGGGCCGACATTATGATAGCAACTCCCGGACGTTTACTGCAACACATAGCTATGGGCTACGTGGATTTTAGCCATGTCAGACACCTCATCATCGACGAAGCCGACCGTATGCTCGACATGGGTTTCTGCGACGATATAATGCAGGTGGTAAAACTATTGCCATCTCAACGACAAACACTTATGTTTTCGGCCACTATGCCACCCAAAATACGTGAATTGGCTCAAAACATACTCACAACGCCCAAAGAGATAAGCATTGCTATATCGAAACCTGCCGAAAATATACGACAAGGTGCATATATGGTCTACGATGCGCAAAAAACAGCACTCGTTAAATCGATATTGCATGCACACAAAAATCAGAGTGTCATCATATTCTCATCGAAAAAGCAAGCATGTAAAGAACTCAACATAACACTGCGCCGAGCTGGCATAAACTCTGGTGTAATACATTCCGACCTTGAACAGAAAGAACGTGAAGATGTGCTTTTGCAATTTCGCAATAGAAATATCAATGTGCTCGTAGCTACCGACATAATAGCACGTGGCATCGATATAAAGGAAATCGATATGGTTATAAACTACGATGTACCTCGCGATGCCGAAGACTATGTGCACCGTATTGGCAGAACAGCACGTGCACAAGCCAGTGGCGAGGCCTATACGTTTATCAACGAACACGATATGTTTGCTTTTGCACGCATTGAAAAACTAATAGAGAAAGAGGTGGAAAAACTACCATTGCCAACTGAATTGGGCGAAGGTCCGGTGTACAATCCGAAAACACGCCAACGAACACGCAATAGCCATGGTAAGCAACACTTTAATCGACATAATAATCAGCGTAGCAACAAAAAGAATGGTGTTAGCCATAGCACACACACAGACTCATCACAACGCCACAATGGAGAGCAACACAAAGAAAATCATCGCCATAAAAAGAATAGCAATGACAATAATAACAAGAAAACAGACACAACTACTAAGTAAATCATTGCAAATAATATAAAACTACAAGAGACTGTTTCATCAAAACAGTCTCTTATTTTTTTATCAGTCTCTAATGTTCATTATATGGCGTTGTAATGACAACTTCTTTGTCCGACGACTTCATACAACGATATTTCTATTGCATATTGGTTGGTATAACGCTTTGTCTGTTCGTTTGGCTCAACATACTCGCCACATGCTTAACATCGAAACTTATAGGTGCATCGGAGAAATCGGGTGTATTATACGAATAGAGCATATTGTCGTAATACTCTTTCGGATTTATCTGTGGCAATAAGAATGGCTTCGAGGCGTGTCCGTCAGTGTCAACATGCGCAATGTAAAGACGGGTGTAGAGACCATCATCACGCCTACTAGTGAATACGAACCAACGTGAGTCGGCACTCCAATTATGAAAACTATCAGACTGCTTGCTATTTACCTCAGGCATTAGCATCACACTGTCAGTAGCAACATCGTAGAGCCAAAGATCGGCCTCGGGATGCCAAATGGGAAACGTACCATAATTGGCAGTGGTAAACATCACAAAACGCCCATCGTACGAGGGTCGGGGGTGCGAAATACTAAGTCCGCGATTGGTAAGGTCGATGAGCGTATCGATAGTAGTACCAAATTGCCGAGACGAGGCATCGAAACGTATTTGACACAATCGGTAACGCAAATCTTTCAGTTCATCAGGTATTGACACAGCTTGTGCCGAACAAAAATAGAGTTTATCCCCATTAGTGGAAAACGTAGGAAATGTTTCGAGTGTATGCTCTGTGCCATTAAGTAATGACGAGAGTAACAACTGATGTGTTTGTGTATCATAAATAGCAACATCTGATTGATTATCGAACACTTCGATACGCTTATTATCGGCTTCGTGAAACGACTGTCTTGTAACATTGGTAGAAAACGCCACATACCTACCATCGGGATGCCAATAGGGATAGACAAGCGAACCCACCGTTTGGTCTGTCAATGTGTTGAGTAATTCGGTCTGCCCATCATGTTCAAGCACTGTTGCCCCATTCTCGCCACGCACATGGAAGAGATAGTTATTAGCACTTGTTCGGTTACTAGTGTGACAATTGACACACGAACCAGATAATTCGTTATTGTCAAATATAGGTTTCTCATCAAAGTTGCTAATGTTGCGTTGATAGATGCCCATATGTCCATACACCACATAACCAGGTGCTATGCGACGGTAAGTCAAACCATAAGCACTAAGCGTATCGGCACTCACATAAATAGAAAAATCTTTGTAGTGCAGCCACTCATCGTTACATAGTGCACACACACTCACTACCAAACTGTCGCCTTTGCTCTGCTGCAAAAGTTGTTGCCACTCATCAATGTCAAAATTGGTGCTGTTTGCGTTGTTGTCAACAATCTCGCCATGCGCCCCCCTCACTCTGACACTGATGCGTGTAACATCGGTATTGGTGAGGGCAAAGTTAAGTGGAGCAATGTTGGTTGGTATAGTAACGCCGACATAGTCAGGATAGATAGGTGGCAACGATACCACTTGTTTTACGTTGGTGGGTACATTGCTACAAGCCACAATGGCAACGCTTGCTACACTTTGCAATATCGTTCTGATTTTCATGCTATTATATTTTATTCTTTATCAAGAAAATAGTACCAATAAGTATCTTTCATCGGACTTTGGTCGATTATCTCATTTTTTGTCTTTAAGGCAGTAACAAAGGCTGAGAAATCTCTCTTTACTTGCGCACTGATGTTCCACCTTATGCCATCAAACGACTTATGGTTTTGTGCCCAAATGTAAGCCAATGCCTCTTGATAAACCCGCGGTATACGATTGTAGGTAGGCAGATTCTTTGTGAGATTATAATATTCAGCAAAATGTTTAGTATCGCGCAGCAATAGTTCGTAGCACAACAGATAATCGAGTGCCATTCGGTTTTCTTTGTTGTGCATAAATAGTAATCCAAGCATCTGATCGGCTTCATCATCGCTAAAGAAAAAATCGTTTTTGATGCGCAATGAACGTAATTCGGAGTAGAGAGGATGAGCATTTATCTTCTCCTCATTACCTAAATAGCCAAGCATTTCGGTAGCCCACTTGCTATAAGCAAATGTTTTTTGCAGTATGCGTAGGTAACGCTCAGCAACTGCATATTCACCATTTATGATGCTAATCTCTGCCAATCGGCGCATCATTCGTCCACTTCGTTGCTTATTGGGTATTGACTCTTGCGCTTCAAACACAAAACGCTGTGCTGCATTAACTAATCCCAACCTGAAATAGACTTCGTTTGACATGAGCAAATAAGAGAGTTCTTTGCGATAGGTAGGTAACAATCCTTGCGGACTATGCTGCGGGAATTCAAACATTCTGTCGGGTAACTCGCCCAACATGGCTAAGGCAAAATTGACAGAGTAAACCTCGAGAGGCGAACATGGCTCGTTTTTCTTTGCCAACTCTATCACATCAGCCCAACTATGTGTGCGCATCAGCATATCGTGACGCATGATGGTGAACTTCACCTCCGAGAAACGCAATGTTGCTGCAACTATAAAACCTGCAACTAATGCTATGGTGGCAACCACAGATACTCTAACCACATCTTTTACACCTTTGCTCAAAGTAGCTATGCACGGCATTAGTGCGGTAACGAAGCAGAACAGAGCTATGTCTGATACAAACGCATCTTTAAACCTATACATATTTATCATACCAGCAGCAATGCGGTCGAGAGGATAGACGAAAATGCGGTAACATGCCACAATGGTTGTACAGAGCGTTAGTAATGCCAGTACCAACAACGATATGCAACGAGCCGATATGCCATATTTTTGTATTGCTTTGAAAATAACATAGAACACTAACATGTATGCACACACACCAACTGCATAGAACAACAATGGTATTCCAACTATGGCAACACACCACTGCCACTCTTCGTGACGAATGCGAACGTAACCCAAACATGCCAATAGAACAAGCAGAGTGCCAATTGGCATTGCAAGTAGCACACTCTCATCGCCCATAACATGAAGCAGCAACACCGATGGCACAAACGACAATACATACATATAGTTAGCACTATTATCCAAACGTATCAGATGCCATGTTAACTGCTGTAACACAACGCTAATTAGCGCTAATATGATAGCACCTACTGTTAGCGATGCATAAAACTGTGTAAGAAAAGTGCCAATATATGCCGCTATGCCACCTGGATATTCAAAAAATGTTTGCAGATAATCAGTATCGAATACAAATAACTGCAACTCTTCGTTGAATGAAATAACTTGCGGATAGCCAATGCGCCAAAACAGAAATATTGCTACTCCAAATAGTACAGTAGAAACTGTACGCCAATGCTTAATCAGTATATCTTTCATGCTTTGATAAAATAGTTTCTTCGTCGTCACTACATTTGCGTAAAGCATTCATAGGTTTAGTACGTTCAATATTGTGAGCAATAACAAAGTCTTTCTACACTTGCAACAAGTCGTTTTGCAGTGTTCTGTCACCTTTACTATCTGCACCAACGTTAATTTCTACATATCAAAATAAGGTCATATCATTGACAACAATAGATGCCCACAATTTAGCATTCGGCAAAATTAAAAATTAATGACTAACAACAATGAATACTTTAAATTTTTAAGTTGACGTCATTGTGCTAACATACAAAATAGGCGACCAGCATCATCTCGATGCTTGGTCGCCC
>JBGUYH010000156.1:0-5677 GCA_045118595.1 Bacteroidales bacterium
ATTTTGGCACTAAAATGAAACAAAACTTTTGGTAAAAAGTGAATACCGAATAAAAAATCTGACGTATATATCAACAAAATCGATATACTAAAAATTATCGACAATAACAACAATTTGACTCTTACTCAAAACTTTGGCACGGTATTTGAATAGACAAAAACAGACATAAAAATATATCTTACAAACAATTAAAAACTTTAGACAATGGACACTATCAGAAGAATATTAATGACATTTGTACTATGTACAATATGCATTGCAGCAAAAGCGCAATTGGCGCAATTTCAGGCTTTATACATTTATAACTTTGCTAAAAACATACGTTGGCCACCAGAAGACGCATCAAAAGACTTGACAATAACAGTCATTGCTGACAACGATTTAGTGAATGAACTCAACAAATTAGCAAAGACAAAGCAAGTTGGTGCACGTAAAGTTATTGTAAAAGAAGCATCAAATGCAAGCGGCATTCAAAAGAGTGACATCATCTTCTTAGGCGAGGCTCGTAGCAATCAGATTGCTAGCCTTATAAGCACGCAAGATGGCAACAAAAACTTAATCGTATCTGCCAAAAAAGGTCAATGTGCACAAGGTGCATGCATATCTTTCATGACAGACGGTGGTAAATTAAAATTTGAAATATCAAACAAAAACATAGCAAAAAAGGGATTAGCAGTTTCACAGAAAATGATTCAACTTGGCACTGCTGTTGACTAAATGTACAATCTGAATCTGGAAGGCATAAAGGCGGAACACATAAATGTTCCGCTTTTTTGTTTTGCTACAATCCATTTTTTCATACATACACACACATAATAACAAACACACTGACTATGTTGCCTATAGAGTCAACAATACAAGATGAGTTAAAAAAATAAAAGCTATATTGTAAAATCTAAAAAAAAGAATAGTTACATTTGCTCACTTGCATTTCAGAATAGGCACAAAATGACAATAATAGAGCATATATTTTCAACATCAACTACGTTACTATCACTCGCAGTTGCAATAAGTGCCAATGCACAATATGGGAATGACGAAAACATAGCCACAATAGATAGCTTGACAACTATCTATGCCCATACAACAGACCCTACAGAACAGATACAGTTACTCAACGAAATATCTCTCAATCATTATAGCGTTGACTCAACAGTTGTCTATTCAAACAAATTAATAGAGTTAGCTCAACAATACAATACTCCATACTATGAAGCACGTGGATGCTATTACCTTTCATGGGCATATTACTGCGATGGCAAATACATGCTTGCAAGTGAAATGGCCGAACGAGGCATTTTGATAGCCGACTCGATAAACAACAAAGAGGTACTTAGTCTCAATTATTACCAATTGGCGAACTCGTATACCATGCTTAATGATGCAAGTATGGCCACTGAGTATTATCACAAAGCATTAGCATTAGGCGAAGAACTTCATGATACAACAAAAATTTGTGATGTGCTGAAAAATATGGCACAACTCAATTCTGAAAATATGCTCTACGACGAAGCACTCGAATGTATAAACAAATCGATAGAATTAGAAAAACAAACTGCCGAGCAAGCATATATATCAGAAGATTATAATTTGATGGGATATACAATATATCAGAAATATGTCAACAATAAATACCTCAACACTACCCCATCATTATTAGAAGACTCTAAAAAATATTTGCTCATTTCGGTCGATTTAGCAGCCAAAAAAGATTATGTATATGGATTAATGCGTTCGTATACAATGCTAGCAGTTGTATTGCTTGAACAAGCACAAATTGAAACCAATGCAACACGTCGGAGTCAGATACTTGATAGTTGCCATATATTTATCAATCAATCGTATGCAATAACAGATAAATTAGGACAAGATAGCGAACGTCTTGATATTAACGATGCTTATATCAAGTGGTTAATAGAAACAGGGCAACAGAAAAATGCCAAAAATTTGTTAGATTCACTAAAAAACATCTACACATCTGACGTATTCGATTTAAGTGAAGATATTAGCATACTATACCACAATTATAGTCTATATAATGCATCAATAGGTAACTATAAATTGGCTCTGCACTATGAACAGATGCATTACGAAATGGAACAAACATTGAAGAAAAATGATTATGCAGCCAAAGCAGCTCGTGGTATGGCACAAAGCAACTTCAATAAACAAATACGTGAACGTGAAATACACTACGAAAGTGCAACACGCATACACACAATAATAATAGGCGCTACAGCTCTTATTCTTATATTAGTTGTAATATTCACATTTTTCGTAATTCGGAGTTATAAACGTAGTCGTGAAGCAAACACTCGTTTGGATCAGAAAAATTGTGAACTCGAACAACAAAAAGAAGAGATGCTTGTGCAAAATGAATACCTTGAACAACAGAAAGAACAAATAGAACAACAACAACACAACTTAATTGAACAAAACAAAATAATAACAAGCACAAACCAACAAATTACCGATAGCATCAACTATGCAAGCCTCATACAACGCGCTGCATTACCTTCTGAGGGGCAAATGAGTAGCATATTCGGTAGTCATATGGTTATATACAACCCACTCAACATCGTTTCTGGTGACTTTTATTGGGCAACTCAAGTAGGTAAACTCAAAATGCTTGCCGTAGCCGATTGTACAGGACATGGTGTACCAGGGGCATTTCTTAGTATGTTGGGAATCTCTATTCTAAACGATATAGCTGCACGAGCAACAACACAAAACCTAACAGCTGCAGCCATGCTCGACCAAATGCGCAATATATTCAAATTAGCCTTGCATCAACGTGGTGCAGAAACAGACAACCATGATGGTATCGATATTGCCCTACTCGTTATTAATCCAGAAGAAATGACATTAAGCTATGCAGGAGCTTATCGTCCAGCACTCATCATACGCGAACACGAAATTACAAAGTTAGAACCCGACCGCATGCCAATTGGCTCACATTACAATGAAGCAGAGCATTTTACCGAACATCAAATGAAACTTCAGACTGGTGATTCTATCTATATTTTCACCGATGGTATGACTGATCAATTTGGATATGATAGTCAGAATAAGATACATAAATACACATCAAAAAGGCTGCGCACTCTGCTTGCCGACATTCACAAGCAACCATTCTCAGTGCAAAAAACAAAAATAGAACTATCCATAGAAAGTTGGAGACTTGACACACAAAGTGCAACTGCAAATGGCACACCATATGAGCAAACCGACGATGCTTTACTCATCGGAATAAGAATATAACAATCATAAAATCAATACAAAACAAAACAATGAAACTATCAATTCTACCTATTGCGCTTCTTGCTGTACTACCAGCATCGGCACAATTGAAAGCAACTGTAACACTCAACAATTCAGAAGCCAAACAAACCATTAGTAAAGAGATTTACGGACAATTTGCAGAACACTTAGGTTCATGTATATATGGTGGCATATGGGTTGGTGAAGACTCACCTATTCCTAATACCAACGGTTATCGTAACGACGTTCTCAACGCATTACGTGATCTTAAAGTTCCTGTTTTGCGATGGCCAGGCGGATGTTTTGCCGATGAATATCATTGGACAGATGGTGTTGGACCAAAGGAGAATAGACCCGTAATGGTTAACAACAATTGGGGAGGAACTGTTGAAGATAACTCATTTGGCACACATGAATTTCTAAACCTTTGCGAAATGCTCGGATGCGAGCCATACATAAGTGGCAATGTAGGCAGCGGTACTGTTGAAGAATTGGCTAAGTGGGTAGAATATATGACATCAGAACAAGGTAGCCCAATGGCCAAATTGCGAAAAGAAAATGGCAGAGAAAAACCATGGCACGTGAAGTATTTAGGTGTAGGCAATGAAAGTTGGGGATGTGGAGGTTCTATGCGTCCCGAATATTATGGCGATTTATACCGCCGATACTCAACATACTGCCGTGAATACGATGGTAATAAACTATATAAGATAGCATCTGGAGCTTCTGACTATGACTATGAATGGACAGAAGTATTAATGAAAAACGTAGGCAACCGAATGAACGGCTTGTCGCTACACTACTATACAGTTAAAGGTTGGGATGGTTCAAAAGGTTCGGCTACAAAATTTACCAATGATGAGTATTATTGGACACTTGGTAAAGCGCTTGAAATAGAGCCTGTTATTAAGAAACATATATCTATCATGGATAAATATGACCCTGCTAAAAAAGTAGGCTTATTAGTCGATGAATGGGGTACTTGGTGGGATGTTGAGCCAGAGACAAATCCTGGTCACCTTTTTCAACAAAACACAATGCGTGACGCTTTCGTTGCATCACTCACACTCGATGTTTTCCACAAATACACTGACCGCATAAAAATGGCTAACATTGCACAAGTTGTAAATGTATTACAATCAATGATACTAACAAAAGGCGAGAAAATGGCTCTTACACCAACATACTACGTCTTCAAAATGTACAATGTACATCAAGATGCAACTTACATCCCAACTAAAATACAAAGCGATAGACTTATTGCCGATGGCGATCGTATAGTGCCTTACCTCTCAGCCACAGCTTCAAAAGATGCAAAAGGTATTACACACATATCGCTATCTAATACAAGTCTCGACAAGAGTGAAGAAGTAACTATCAATCTCGACGGAATAAAAGCTAAGAGCGTAAGCGGTAGAATACTAACATCAAGCTGTGTCGACGATTTTAATTCATTTGACAACCCTACCCTTGTTGCCGACAAAGAATTTAAAAACGCTAAACTTACAAAAGATGGTCTTGTTGTTACACTTCCAAAAATGTCGATAGTAACACTTGAATTGAGGTAAGCATATTTTGATAGAAAAGAAAAAGAGAAGTTGCGAAACATATCGTAGCTTCTCTTTTTTTGTATATTATAACATTCTAAATAGTGTATAAATAAGATATACAACGATGCTATTACACCGAAAAGCGACTAAACATCATTAAATTTGCAATGTTATTCGGTTTTAATAAAAACAACGAAAGAAAGATGACACTCAAAGACACCAACATTGGGCAAGCAGTAGTTATAACATCAGTAGGTGGGAATGGCAAACTCCGACAACATTTTCTCGACATGGGTGTAATACCAGAAGCCGTTGCAACACCAATAAAATTTGCACCAATGGGTGACCCTATGCAGATACTTATCCATGGTTACGAACTTACACTGCGTATTGCCGATGCTGCAAACATTGAAGTTAGACCATTAGTTGTTGCAAAAACAGAATCAGTGTCAATCACACACAACAATGCAACCGAACACCCAGGCATTGGTGAAACGGGTGCACGTTTCCACGATCCTACTACAGAAAAGCCTCTACCCGACACAGAGATTATTACATTTGCATTAGCCGGTAACCCCAATAGCGGAAAAACAACATTATTCAACCAATTGACAGGTATGAAACAGCATGTTGGCAATTTTCCAGGTGTTACTGTTGACCAAAAAAGTGGGCAAATAAAAGGCATACAAGGTACAATTATAACCGATTTACCTGGCATTTATAGTCTATCGCCATATAGTGCCGAAGAAATCGTTAGTAGGGAATTTATTCTCAACAAAAAACCGAAAGGCATCATAAATATAGTTGATGCAACAAATATTGAGCGCAACCTCTATCTTACAATGCAACTTATGGAATTAAATATT
>JBGUYH010000157.1:0-13253 GCA_045118595.1 Bacteroidales bacterium
AGTTTTAGCGATGTTGCTAATTGCTCCATTCCCATTGCTAACACCGATGACTTAGCTTTATGAGCAACTGCTGCTAACTTGATATAATCGCCACAACGAAATGCTGTGTCCATACACTGAGAGAATTCAGGTATCTGCTGGAGAAAAATATCTACCAAACTATACTCCAATTCTGTATTTCCTTCCGACACAGAATGCAGATATGTTAAATCAATTACCTTCATAAACATTTCTTTGATTTAGTTGCTTGGGGTTGCAAGTTTAGTAATGTTTTTTCAGAAAACAAAATTAACATGGTCACGTATTTTGCAAATGATAAAAAATAGATCTTATGAAAAATATAATTGGGGCGTTTGCAACTATTATTGCTACGCTGACACTTTGCAAATGCAACACAACACAACGTGCCGACCTGCATTATGTTGAACAAGTTGGTGAACAACTCATATGGCACGACACACATGAACCTGCTCTCTTTTACGGAACAAATTACACTGCACCATTTGCCTATGCCTATCGCGCCATAGAAAGAAAAGGCATCGACCACAAAAAAGCTATTGAACAAGACGTGTATCATATGGCTCGCTTGGGATTCAATGCTTTCAGATTGCATATATGGGATGTTGAAATAACCGACTCTGTTGGCAACTTGATAGAAAACGAACATCTCGATCTTCTTGACTACCTCATCAGTAAAGTTGAAGAACGTGGTATGTACGTCATATTAACGCTACAAACAAATTTTGGCAATGGCTACCCAGAAAAAGATATTCCAACAAGTGGCTACACTTACAAATATGAAAAGTGCAATGTTCATTCTAATCCTGAAGCACAAGAAGCACAAAAAAGATATGTCACTGCACTGATGAAACATGTGAACAAATACACGGGGAGATGCTACGGCAATGACTATATGACAGTTGGCTACGAAATCAATAATGAACCATGCCACGTAGGCGACCCAAATACAACAAACGAATATGTGCGAATGATGACACACACATTACGCAATGCTGGTTGCACTCGCTTGATATTCTACAATGCATCGCACAATTTTCCAGAACACACTGCTGCATATTTCGATTCGACAAACATCAACGGAGTAACCTTCCAATGGTATCCAATGGCTCTGGTACACAACAGAGCACGCAAAGGCAACTTTTTACCATCGGTTGACACATATGCCATTCCATTCGATACGCTGAAAAACTTTAATAACGTAGCTCGCATTGTGTACGAATTCGACCCTGCCGACAATGATTACACACATCTCTACCCTGCCATGACTCGCTCGTTTCGTAATGCAGGTATGACATGGGCAACACAATTTGCCTACGATCCAACATCCATTGCCGATTGTAATACAGAATACGTAACACACTACATGAATCTTGCCTATACACCAGGCAAAGCTATTTCGCAAATGATAGCTGCCGAAGTAATGCTACAAAACGATATTACCGACTATACTAAACCATACCCTACCGATACTATCTTTGGATATTGCACACTCAGCTATCATGCCGATCTTGCTCTTTGGAACGACGGGCAAAAATATTACAACACAAATACAACAAATATTGCACCTACCAACGCTAACACACTTGAACACATTGCTGGAGTTGGATGCTCACCACTCGTTGAATACGATGGCACTGGTGCCTATTTTATAGATAAGATAAGCGATGGAATTTGGCGACTTGAAATTATGCCCGATGTCATCAGATTACGCGATGCATACCAATATACCAATGGGAAACAGCTTGTTGCAACAACACAATGGAATACACACACAATGAAACTCAATATTTCAAATATTGGAAATGAATACACAATAACAAACAAAAATAACAAACAAATTCTGGCTGATAGCATACAACCTGGAGTGTACATTGTAGCTACAACAAACAAAAATATCGATGTAAATAAATTCAACGACACCAAAGTGAACAACAACATTGGTATGTGGGAATTTGTAGCCCCAGAACCTTCAGTAACTGACACTTGCAAACAAACAGAAGATGACATGTGCGACATCGAATTCTTCTCTATTCCTGAATGGCACGGAATAAGTTACCTAATTGATGGTAACAACATCTGCGCAAATTACTCACCAGATAACAATCCGTATAACTATATAATTAGAAAGCGTATAAATAAACCTGTTAACAACTTTACCAAAATAAAACTAAACATAAGCAATATAAACGGACTTGACAGCATCACTATAAGCGCAATAAATTCAGATGGCATAGCATTTAGCAAACAAATTGCAGCCAACAAAGGTATAAATGCAGTGGATGTCAGAGAATTGGAACAAGCAACAACACCAATATTACCACGTGGATGGCCAATATTTGTTAATCTCTACATCAATACCAATATAAAACTTTGCATTAAGGATATTGAATTTATAGACATTTCAACAGGTAATATAAAATCAAAGGCAAACATCACATTCAGCCAATTCGATATTGAATAATATATTAACTATTTAGTAAACACACACAAAAAATCTCAACTTTATGTTTAAAGTTGAGATTTTTTGTTATTAAAACAACATTTAACCAAACTTTACAAAATACATAGCGTAAACTTAAGCACAAACATAGAACAACAAATCCAAGTTTATGGATTATCTACAACTAAATGAAAAAGTGATATGAGAAACAAACTAACAAGTGCTTTACTCTTACTTGCTGTGTTTTGTAGCACAGTTGAAGCACAACAAAAACTAACCAAGGAACAAATTCTCAACATGACAACCGAGCAACTATCAGAGCTTCCACTCGAAGATTTGATGGCTGCTGTTGAGACATTAGGAGTTAGCAGTGTCGATGAACTTTTTGCAATGATTATGAACAAAAATGTATCATCTGCTTCAAAACAAGACGAAGATAGCTTCACTTCACCATTAGCAACAACAGTAATTACGCGTGAAGAACTTCGTACTTATGGTGCAACAACCATCGAAGATGCTTTCCGACTTATACCTGGCATGATTGTTACACAAAAATTCAATGGTGTATATGACATACACATGCGTGGACTTAACAATCTACCAGACAACAATTCATTGCTCTATACCGAAAACAACAATACTTTATTGATGGTTGATGGTCGAATAGTGCAGAACTACATCACAGGTGCAATGCAAATGCACAATTTGCCAATATCGATAGAAGATGTAGAACGCATAGAAGTAGTGCGAGGCTCATGTGCTGCACTTTACGGAATGAATGCAGTGAATGGTATCATCAACATCATAACCGAAAAACCATCAGCAGGTTCAAAAGAGGCAAGTGGTAGTTTCCAAATGGGCAACAATAACACAGCAATAGCCGATGTAGCCATAAGAAAGAATATCAACGACAAAATATCTGTTGGCTTTACAGTAAATGCACAATACCGTAAACGTCCAACAAATAAAATATACTTGGCACCACAACTCAACTTATACCACGCAAATGGCCAGTTGGAATTAAATAAGTGCCTCAATCTACAAGGTGGTAGTGATAATGCATCACGCATGCAAATCATAAACAACAACGCAACATCTGTTGATCCTAACGGAGGATTCTATTCGCTCGACTATATATCAAAAATATTTACAGGTCAGAACGAAATTAACTATCTGACATACGAATCGAAAATATACACCTACAAAATATTCGAAGACTATGCCACTATATACGATAGATTTCCTGACCCCGAACTATCTCGTAGGAATTTTGGCATCAACGGATACATAAGCCTAACACCTAGCAATAATGTCAGAATCGACATAATGGGTGGCTACCAAAATTCATTCATAATGACAAATCCAATTCTCTATAGCCCTGTTACAATGACAGGACAAACATCGAAAACTGGATATGCCAACATAAATGCTAACATAAAAGACTTGCACATATTGGCAAACTACTCAGGTGGTCCGCAAGATTTGTATCATGGTGTTCCTGGTGGAAAAACCAAAGGACATAACTTCAATGCACAAATTGATTACGATATCAACATCGACAAACTATTAATTCGTCCATCGATAGCATATCAATACTTATATTACAAAGACTATGAGAACTATTATAATGGCAAAAAATTGTCGGGAATGTTCAATGATCACGCTGATCTTACTACAATTTCGCCTAGTTTACGCCTCGACTATCACACAGCCAACAATTGGCGTTTCGTAATAGGTTTACGTGGCGATAAAACATCGGCACCAGATAAATGGAACATATCGTGGCAAGCTGAAATTGCAAAGCAGTTCAATGATAAAAATTTTGTTCGTTTAGTATATGGACGTTCGTTCAGAGCAAACAACATGATCAATACATCATCATCGCTCAGCTGGGACAGAACAGGCATGCAAGCACCATCTGAAATGAACTTTATAGGAAGCACCGATGCCGACCTTATGATGGTTGATAATTATGAAATAGGTTATCGTTTCCGTCCAACCTCAAGCATTTTGCTCGATGCAGAAGTTTTCTTCTCACATAGTCATGATTACGGAGCACTTATGGCTACCAACTCGGCCTACTACATCACTTACGAAGATTTCATAAATAACATATCTGGTAATAATATGATGCCATCTGATGGTATGACACCTCCCGATGGCATGACACCACCTGATGATGGTATGGTACCTCCAGATAATGGAAACCTCGACAACAGTGACAATGTTACACGTACCGTTTCATCGATACTAAGAAACAATATGGGAACTGTATCGAACCTTGTATATAAAAACCTTCCTTACGAAGTACATCAATATGGTTTGAGTCTCAATCTCGATTGGATCATCTCACCAAAACTTATCTTAAAAGTCAATGCCAACGTACAAAAAACAATTGTTGAGAACTATTACGAATACAATATGAACGCCTCTCTGCACAAACAGATAGAAGCAGCTCGCGACAACACATCAACAGCTATGTCATCACTCTTGTATCAGTATGAAACAGAAGGAGCTGAATATTTGACTGCTGCAGTAGGTAAAGCATATACCAACGAATTCAAAGCTGCATCGGGCTACGATTCTTGGACTGAACAACAACAATCTGATTTCCTCAATGCTCTATATGCAGCATACCAAAATGGCGAAACTAGCGTGCCATACGATGGCGGAGTATATGAAGGTCTACCACTAGCCCTATATTACAGTTTAACATACAATGTGCATCAAGTAAAGAAAGCTAACGGCACAGAGCGCTATGAGGTTGGCGAAAGCTACGAAGATGAACCTGAACTTATAGCAGAACACAAACATAAGGCTACACCAAGCGTGTATGGAATGGTAGGTTTGGTATATAAACCAATAAAACAACTAACCATTTCGACTTATGCTAACTATATGCATCACCGCACATACAACACAACATACAACAATGTTCTCAAAAAAGCAGCTACTGATGCTATTGAGTGGCGTCAATATGCAACTGACCAAGAAGTTGTTGAATGGGGCATCCTTAGCGAAGATGAAGTAAAATCAAGAATAGCGATGTCGCAATTATGCGAAAAACTTTCAGAATCGGTCAACAAGCTACATAGCAAATTTTCACTTAACCTCAAAATTGGATACAAACCAACCGAAAATGCCGAGTTCTTCATCAATGCACAAAACCTATTCAACAACGATTTAACCGAGGCAATTTATTGCGACAAAATTGGAGGCTTATACACCGTGGGTATAAACTTTGCATTCTGAAAAAGAGCAAGATAGCCTAAAAAAAGTCGCAAAATGAACTAATAAAGTCTACACAAAAATGTGTAGCAAAAATGTGAAACATTCTTTGTGTAGATTTTATTTTATTTAACCAGAAAAAGACACGAAAGAGATATATAACTCTGTACTTTTGCGCTGTCAAAAAAAAACTCAAACCTTTCTCTACAAAAATGAAAAGAACTTTACTATTATTCAGCTTGCTTTTGCTATTCTGCGGAATAAGCAAAGCACAAATGGCTCAGTTCCAAGCTTTGTACATCTACAACTTCGCCAAGAATACAGGTTGGCCTACTGAAGACACAAACAAAGACCTTGTTATTACAGTTATCGGCGACAACCAATTGGCTTCGGAACTAAACAAACTCGCAGCAACAAAAGCTATTGGTTCACGCAAAGTCATCATCAAAGAGGCTGCGTCTACTTCTGGCTTGCAAAAAAGCGATATTATATATTTAGGTGAAACAAAGAGTAACCAACTCAACAGCCTCATTTCTGCACAACACGGTAACAAAAACCTCATCGTTTGTGGAAAAAAAGGTCTATGTGCACAAGGTGCTGGTATCTCATTCCTTTCAGAAGGTGGTAAGCTCAAATTTGAAATTTCTAATAAGAACATTTCAAAGCGCGGACTTCAAGTGAGCCAAAAAATGCTTGCATTGGGAATTGCAGTTGATTAACTGCTACAGACCTTATAAAAAAATAGAAACAATGTCACTAACGCAAAATAGCGTTAGTGACATTGTTTTTTTATTTGCATGAAAACAAAGTATTTTTCTTTATAAATAATTTTATTTTTACGCCTAAATGATATTATACTAATCTTTTGTTTAAATTTGTACCGCTTTTTAAAATAGCAACAACAGCTAATATAAAAGAATAATAAAACCGAGTTATTCAAATTGCTAACTGCCCATATTCAATCAAAACATAATTATATCAAAACCGAAAGTAATGAACATTAGAAAAATCGCGACTGTATTTTTAGCCGAGTTAATTTGTTTTAGTGCTACGGCACAGCGAGAATTATCAAAAGAACAAATCCTAAACATGACAACCGAGCAGCTCTCAGAGCTTTCGCTCGAAGACCTTATGCAAGCTGTCGAAACACTTGGAGTATCAAGTGTCGACGAACTTTTTGCACTTATTATGAACAAAAGCGTCTCGTCGGCCTCAAAGCAAAACGAAGATAGCTTTACATCGCCACTTGCCACAACAGTAATAACACGTGACGAGCTACGCACCTATGGTGCTACAACAATCGAAGATGCCTTTCGATTGATTCCTGGTATGATTGTTACGCAGAAGTTCAATGGCGTATACGACATACACATGCGCGGTCTGAACAACTTGCCCGACAACAACACACTGCTCTACACCGAGAACAACAACACGCTCCTTATGGTCGATGGGCGTATTGTAAATAACTATATCACAGGTGCAATGCAGATGGAACGATTGCCAATATCTATCGAAGATGTAGAACGAATCGAAGTCGTTCGTGGTGCTTGCTCGGCTCTCTATGGTATGAATGCGGTGAATGGTGTTATAAATATCATTACCGAAAAACCTTCGGCCGACTCAAAAAAGGTTAGTGGCGCTATTCAGATGGGCAACAATAATACAGCTATTACCGATGTAGCTTTACGCACAAACATCAACGACAAATGGTCGGTAGGTCTCACGGTGAATGCACAATATCGTCAGCGCCCAACAAGCGATATCTATCTTGCACCACAGCTCGACCTCTATCACGCAAATGGTAAAGCAGCATACAATAGTTGCACCAATCTTCAAGGTGGCACATCTAATGAGGAACGCTGGAACGTCATAAATAGCAATGCTACGGCAGTGCCTTCTACTGGTGGTTTCTATTCGCTTGAGTATCTCAACCAATTATTCAAGATTCAAGACGAGATGAACTACACTACCTATGAGTCGAAGGTTTACTCATATAAATTGTTTGAAGACTATGCTACCATCTACGACCGATTCTCTGATTCGAAGCTTGCACGTCGCAACTTTGGTATAAACGGCTACGTTAGCTTCGCACCTACGCCAGAAATTCATTTCGACCTCTCTGGTGGTTATCAGAATTCATACATAATGACGAACCCAATTTTGTACGCTCCAATAACCATGGCAGGTCAAACGTCGAAGACGGGCTACGTAAACCTTGATGCTACAGTGAAAGACCTTCACATGCTCGTTAACTATTCGGCAGGTCCGCAAAACCTCTACTATGGATTCCCTGGAGCTAAGGTGAATGGCCAGAATATAAATGCACAAGCAGAATACGACATCAACGTTGGCGACCTTGGCATTCGTCCAGCAGTGGCTTGGCAATATCTCTATTATAAAGATTATGAGAACTACTACAATGGCGAAAAACTCTCTGGCTTGTTCAACGACGATGCCGATCTTACCACCATTTCGCCAAGTCTGCGCCTCGACTACAAACTCGACACATGGCGTTTCGTAGCTGGCATACGTGGCGACAAAACGAGTGCGCCCGACAAATGGAACCTCTCTTGGCAAGCTGAAATATCTAAGCAACTCAACGAAAAGAATTTCGTTCGTGCAGTGTATGGACGTTCATATCGTGCACCTAACATGCTCAACACAGCTACATCGCTCGTTTGGGACAGAACTGGAATGACAGCACCTTCGGAGATGAACCTCATTGGTAGCACCGATGCCGACCTTATGCAAATTGACAATTTTGAGATTGGTTATCGTTTCCGTCCAACCCCCACCATCTTACTCGATGCTGAGGTTTACTACTCACATAGCCACGACTACGGTGCGCTTATGTCTACTAACTCTGCATACTTCATGACCACAGAGAATTTTATGAGTAGTATTTCTAATATGAGTGGTAATGGTAATGGAAACGGTAATGGCGGCAATGGCAGTGGCACACCTCCTGATGACGGCGGTGAAGGTGGCATGACCCCTCCTAACGGTGGCGAAGGTGGAATACCAAGTGGCGAAGGTGGCGGCGAACAAAATGTTTACGACCAAATATCTCGATCTGTATCTTCAATGCTTCGCAACAATTGTGGTACTATTTCAAATATGGTATATAAAAACCTCCCATACGAAGTTCAGCAATATGGCTTGAGTCTCAATCTCGACTGGATTGTCTCACCAAAACTCATCTTCAAGGTGAATGCAAACGTTCAGCAAACTTTGGTGAACGATTATTATGAATACAATATGAATGCATCACTCTACAACCAAATGGACCTAGCTCGTCAAAACACCTCTGCATGTCTTTATGAATTACTTGAAGGTTATTCAACCAATGGCAATGCATATTTAGGTGCAGCTCTGCAAAAAGCAAATTTGGACGAGTTCCTTGCTAATTCAGGTTATTCATCATGGACTTGGGAGCAAACTTCTGGATTCCAAGACGCACTTATTGAAGCATATCAAAGTGATCCAAATAATCCAAAACCCATTACATATAATGGATACACTTATACTGGTTATCCTCTGGCGCTCTATTATGGCTTAAAATACAACGTGCATCAGGTTACTACAGCCGACGGAGCTGTTAGATACGAAATTGGCGAGAGTAGCGAAGCTGAACATGCACTTATTAACAAGCACAAACACCAAGCAACTCCGAGCGTTTATGGTATGATTGGCTGCATATTCAAACCTACACAGAACATTACCATTTCTACATATGGCAACTATATGCACCATCGTACATATAACACTACATATTCAAATGTAATGAAGCAAGCGGCCTCGAGCTTAGTATGGTGGCGCACCGTAGATATGGGTGATGGAACTACAATCTCCGACAAAGATGTTGTAGATTGGGAAATCTATAGTGAAGAAGAACGTGATGCTCTTATAGCAAAATCAGACAAGTTCAACGAGTTTGCCAATAGCACAAACAAACTCCATAGCCGTTTCACACTCAATATGAAGGTTGGTTACAAACCTATTTCTTCGTGCGAGTTCTTCCTCAACGCGCAAAACTTGCTCAATACTAACTTCCAAGAAGCAATCTTCTGCGACAAAATTGGAGGATTATACACTGTAGGTTTAAATTTTGCGTTTTAAATAAAGTATATAATAAAAAAATCCAAATCTTGTTGAAAAAAAAAGCGACAAGATTTGGTTTCTTTTCTCACAAATAATATTTTCGCAGACAATTACTAACTAAATTTCGCCCATGAAAAAAATTTTATTCATCTGTGCCGTTTTGTATACATTCTGTACTGCATCGGCTCAAATGGCACAGTTCCAAGCACTTTACATTTACAACTTTGCCAAAAACATAGGTTGGCCAGCAGAAGACGCGTCTAAAGAATTGGTCATTACCGTAATTGGTGATAACGGCTTAGCTGCCGAACTTAATAAATTAGCAGCATCAAAAGCCATAGGTGCACGAAAAGTTGTGGTAAAAGAGTCGGCCACACCAACAGGTATCCAAAAAAGCGATATTATCTGCCTTGGAGAATCAAAAAGTTCGCAAATAGGCACACTTGTTAGTGCACAAGAAGGCAACAAAAATTTGATTGTCAGTTGCAAAAAAGGACAATGCGCCCAAGGTGCTGGCATATCATTCTTATCAGAAGGTGGTAAACTCAAGTTTGAAATATCAAATAAGAACATCTCACGACGAGGACTACAAGTAAGCCAGAAGTTATTACAATTAGGCACTGAGGTCGACTAATGTGCCATGAAAAAACAAATTCCAACCCGAAAAATACCACAACTATGAGAATTAAAATCATAACAACAGCGTTGCTGTCTATATTGTTATGTATCAATATTACAGCTCAGCAAAAGTTAACAAAGGAAGAGATACTCAATATGAGTATTGGCGAGTTATCTGAACTTCCACTCGAAGACCTCATGCAAGCCGTTGAGACACTTGGTGTATCAAGTGTCGATGAGCTATTTGCACTCATTATGAACAAAAACGTTAGTTCAGCATCAAAAACAGAAGAAGACTCATTCACATCACCACTATCAACCACAGTTATTACCAAAGACGAAATGCGCACATACGGCATTTTATCTATCGAAGAAGCCTTTCGCCTTATACCAGGTATGATTGTAGCTGAGAAAAACCCAGGAAACTTCGACATTCAAGTGCGCGGTCTGAACAATATCCCAGACAACAACATGCTTCTCTATACCGAGAATGCTAACACACTTCTTATGATTGATGGCCGACCAATGCACGCATATAGTATTGCAGCTCTAACAACCGACTTCTTGCCAATATCCATTGAAGATGTGGAGCGCATAGAGGTCGTGCGTGGTGCTTGTGGTGCACTATATGGTGCTAATGCAGTAACTGGTGTTATAAACATCATAACTCATAAGCCTAATTCAGAATCGAGCATCGTATCAGGCAATTTTCAGATGGGCAACAACAGCACCATGATTGGAGATTTAGGACTACACAAAGCTTGGAAGGATGGCAAGATAGCTACTGGACTGACCTTCAACATACAAGCTCGTGGACGTTCGACCGACCTTCTACCTACAACACCTACGGCAGATGAGCGCTATTATGTAATAGACGATGATTTATTAAATTCAACGCGTAATAGTAGCATAACTGATGAACAAATACAACAATGGCTGCAAGAAGGTAAAATTCGTCTGTCGCAAGGTGAGGAGTGGTTGAGCACCGAAGAAATGGAACGTTTCAGAACTGTCAAAGCTGGTACCATATTCAACACTACTGAGCCAATAACCAAGATTTCGGAACAATTCGATGACTTACATTTTTCTCGTAAAAATGTAGGCGTAAATGGTTATATAAGCATTGTTCCATCTGCTGATGTACGTTTCGACATTACAGGTGGATATGTCAAATCTTCAGCTCTCATTTCCGACGTTCAAGAAGATGTCTACCCTTATTCATCACGTATAGGCAATAAGGCTTATGTCAACCTACAAGGTCACGTATCTGACTTGCAGGTCAATATTGGTTATTGCACAGGTAGCCAAGACTACGTCAAAGGATTCCCTGGTTTTAAGGTTTTCGAACGCACACTGACAGGTAGTGCAGAATACAATATAAAGGCTGGTGATCTGAATGTCAAACCTGGCATAAGCTACGAGTGGATAAAACTTGAAAATTATGTACCAGTATTCAACGATCCAAGTCATTCTGCAACTGATATATACGAAGCTTATAGCTGGCACTACGAAAAGCCTGGCTCAACAGTTCCCGATTATAAAGGTCGTCTCTATGGATTCTTCGATATGTCAACACATATCTATAGCGTAGGACCAAGTTTACGATTAGATTACAAGGTTGGAAACTTCCGTGTGATAGGTGCTTTCCGTAGTGACAAAACTCGTATGCCCGACAAATGGAATCCATCATGGCAATTGGCAGCCAACTACAGCATCAATGACAATAATTTTATACGCTTTGTATATGGTCGTGCCAACAGAAGTGGTTGTCTTATCAACACAACGGCTAAATATCAGTGGCTCCGCACTAATATGTTACCTGCTCGTATCGTATTTCAAGGCAATGGTGATGCAGATCTCGTGCATATCGACAACATAGAATTAGGCTATCGTTGGCGTCCAACTCAGAACATTCTTCTCGATGCCGAGGTCTTCTACTCACTCTCTGAAGATTATGGAGCATTGATGTCTGATAAATCAATGTTTGCCATCTCAACTGATGATTTGGCACAAGCTCTTATCAGTGGTGTTGCTATGCAAGATAAACTCACGCCTGAACAAATAGGTGGTGGACTTGTATACCCAAAGATGGAAACGCGTGCATACTTGAAGTATAACAACTTACCTTTCAAAGTTAAGCAGATGGGTATATCGCTGAATATGGACTACATCATTTCGTCAAAACTCATTGCTAAACTCAATATTAATGCCCAACAAACTACGATTGACAACTACTATATGTATAATCGTAATGCAAGTTTGGCCACTCAGCTTGGTGCTGCCACACAAGCTCTATACAAAGGTATCCTAAGTGGAGCTGCAGTTAAGGCCTTTTTAGACGATGTAAACAAAGTAGCAGAAGAACAAAAAATAGAACCAACAGAAGCTGCTGCTATTGTATTGCAGACTCAAGAATACATGTCTAAATACGCAAACACTTATGATATACAGAAGTCTGGCTCTGACTACTTCTTCGGTTCGTCAGTATTCACCGAGCCAGAAAGAGAAAATGGTTATAAGCATAAGGCAACACCAGCAGTCTACGGCATGTTAGGACTTATCTATAAGCCTACCACAAAGTTGTCAATATCTGGTTTTGCTAACTTTATTGGCAAACGAACTTTCCGTGTTACATATGGCGAGAAAGAGTTGGATAATCGCTTTACACTTAACCTTAAGATCGGCTACAGACCAACCCCACAAATGGAAGTTTTCGCCAATGCTCATAACCTTTTCAACACCGAAGCTCAAGAATTCGTCTACGCTGACAAGATTGGTGGAACATACACCTTTGGCGTGAATTTCAACTTCTAAGAGTTTATAAATATACTAATCTGTGTGCCCT
>JBGUYH010000158.1:0-28304 GCA_045118595.1 Bacteroidales bacterium
GTGCTGATCTTGATTATGCTTAGCATTGCTATTCCGGCAAGTGAAGATGATGTTTTTGTTATCGGTTCGCAACGTTATATTTACAAATGATTCGTTTCGGAATGAAACTCCGTGTTTGAATGCATTTTCGACAAAACTAATGACGAGTAGCGGCGGTATGGCTATATTGCCTGTATCGTCTGGCATATCAATTTCTATAGTTACACTATCGTCGGGGTAACGTATGCGCATAAGTTCGGCATAGTGTTTAAGGAATTGTATCTCTTTTTGTAACAATATAAATTTCTTATCTGACTCATAGAGTACGTATCGCATCAATTTTGATAGTTCGACTATTGTTTGTTTTGCTTTTTCGGTATCAATATCAACAAGGGCATGTATGTTATTGAGTGTATTCATAAAAAAGTGTGGATTTATCTGGTATTTCAGATAGTCCAACTTTGTTTGCATTTCATTGTATTTTAGTTGTGTTATTTTCTTTTTATCGCGTTGTGATTTAAAGAAAAGTTCAACAGCTATATTGAAGCAAATAAGTAGTAATGCTATAAATATTTTCCCAACTGCAGGTCCATGAAATATATGTATAAATGGTCGCGGACCATTATGCATATCATTGGGTGGAAAATCACGATGACCGAATTCAAACATATCACCATCTTGAGGTAAAAACGGAGGGATAAAAGGATCATTTGATGTATTATCAATGTCGAACATCATAGTTTTCTCATCTCGAATTTGACGTTCTTTATGTATTTTTACCTCATTAATAATATCTGATACATATATGGTTGTTATCAGTGCTATAATAGTAGTTGTAATATAAAGACCAAACTTTTGTTTCATAAAAAGGAATGGCATTAATATGGTAGCATTGATAACAAAAAGAACAAAGAAAGGCAGTTCAAGTGTCCACAATGTTACTACATCATTCCATTCAATACAATCAGTTGAATTGTTATTGGTCATGATTAGGCACCGTACAATAGGTAACACTGTAATCATAAACCACATACCAACATAAACAAATGTTTGTGGGCTAATGTTTGTATGTCTATATTTTGATAAAATATTGAAAAGAAGTTTCATTATTGTAGGTTTGCAATCTTTAAGGTGTTATATCACAAATGTACAATTGTGTTACAGTGTTGCAAAATTTAATCAAGGAAATGGCAGTTTTTATCGGTGAATATTTATAAAAAAACACCAACCTATTCATATATTGAACAAGTTGGCGTTTTGTTTTAGTCGTGATTAAACGACTGTATTTTAACCTCTATACAGAGGATCTGCACCAATAGTACCGACAAGGCTCTTTAGATAATTGTCGGTTTTGTAATATGCTATACGCTCTTTAAGTTTAGCTATCTTATAATCGATGCGTAAGTCGTTGAGATAATATTGATTCTCTGGTCGACTCTTGAAATCCTCTATGTATGAGAGTTGTTCGTTAGCAAGGTTGATGTCGATTTGTTGCTTTCGTATCAATCGTTCTTTATACCAATCACTATTAATTACGTAATCGCGGTCGAACATTTTACGAATCTCAGGATCGTCTATCGTCTTGCCTTCATATTCGCCATAGGCCATGATGTAAAGCAATGCTTTGAATGGAGGTATAGCAGCTTCTACACATCCTTCTTCAAAATATCGCAATGCAACTTTGCGCTGAGCTTCTACAATATTATTTATGCCATCAACGAAATCGTCCATATTTTGCAACTCTGGACGTAACATTTCTTCATCAAATACAGCTAAAGGCTCATCAAACAAGCGGTTCATGCAGCGGAAAGCAAAGTTTTCGGTAATACGATAACCCAGTCGGCTAGCCAATACTTTTTGTCCGTTGTATTCAAAGTCTTCAAGTTTTTCAAGACATTTGTGCTGGATAAGAAGTTTTGCATCGCGATCTTCAGGTACCATACGAGCCCATATTTCAGGTATCAGTATTGAAATGTCATGATCAAAACGTTTTTGACCTATATAACCTGCCGCTGAGGTAAATCCCTGATAACCTGTAAGTATGAAACATAACAACGCATTGTTCATATCGGTTGTTGGCGACAACATATTAAATGGGCCTTTGGTTAGTGCGCCTTCGCTACCTGCTCCTGTTGTCGATGGTGATTTTCCTGTCAGCGAGCAAGTGAAATCCATAAACAATTCAGGTAATTCCTGGTAGTGTATAGGGTTGTAGACACTAAGCGGACGAATTCCTGCTTTCCTATCGGCTGGGTTATTGCGTCGACCAGGCATCACTGCATTTACAACATTGATTACTGGGTCAGAAGGTGCTATTTTGCGATGTAAGCGAATACCTACTTCTGCAAGATATGTGTCGATATTTTCTACCGAATTTTTATTGAATTGTAAATAACGAGGGTTTTTCGATCGAGCCCCTTTTACAATACGGGTGTGTGATGGTACGATAAAATATTCATCGTCGCTATCGATAAAGTTCTTTACAAGATCTTTAACTGGTTGTGTATATAGGTCGAAGTTTATAGCATCTTCCATCAGTGCACGAGCATCGTCTTTAGTCATTGGCTCGTAGTTGGTGATAAATGTGCCAGGTTTGCACATATCAGCCTCAGCCTCTTTATCGTAACCACGGTTAATGGCTTCATCAGGGCGTTGGAAGAGACGTTTTTCGCAGTTATCTACAATCTTAACACTTGGGTTGTCGAAGCGTGGATTACGATGTTTTATATCGCTTGCTGGCAGTGTTATGCTTGCTGTAATATCGTCTTCAACTTGTATTTTTAAGCTTGGTACGAAATCAGAGCGTAGTTTATTAAGTCGCCAGTTGCCATCTGCATTAAAGCCTATGCGCACATAAGTACCTATAACTCGACGATTCTTGTAAAGCAGCGATGTACCTGGACGACCATTTATAAATTCGACACTCATATATGAACGCCAATTTGCCTTCTCTTCTTCGGTGTGAGTGTGTCGTTTAACATAGAGTGCTAACGAACGAATGTGTTCAGGTATACTGCGTAAGAAGTTGTTGTATTCGTCGTTGTACAAATCAGATGGCGTAAGCAGCTTGACGCATGAACCAAGTGTACGTTTTGAACTTAGGAACGAACGTGATGGAGCTGCATCAGGATCAACAACTTTCCAACGATGTGTATAGTCGTAGTTAATTATCTCATCTGTCTTATTGAAATCCTCTTCGATATTAACAACATTGAACGGACCATATATGATGGCATTCTGCATCGATTTAGAGATTTCTGATTTACCACCGCCCGATACTGTGCATGGCTTGTGACACAAGATGCCTTCTGGTCGGGTGTTTATGATTCGCCACGATGGTTGTTGTGGGTGACGCTCAAGGCGCATTTTATTACCTGATGGATGAACATAAACTTTATCTGGCGATAGTGGTATCGACTTCTCTTGTCCGTTGTGCATCCACGATATTTTAGTTTGGTCGATGAGGATATTGGCTTGCTCTGAGATGTATACTATGTTTGGATATTTTTTATCAACAGCATATCCTTCAGGCTTAATGTCGACACGATCTTTTAATAGGCTCATAGCCTCTTCGAAAGTGTAGATGCCATCAAGTTTCTTTACAAAATTTTCAGCCGATATGTTATCGCTCCACAAGCCTTGTGGGAATGCAATAGCGCCTCCTGCATGTTCCTCTTCTGCAAGTCCATATAGGTTAGCTGAATAGTTAATTTGCGTTTTGATCTCTTTCTTTGCATAACCAAAGTAGTTGTCGGCAATGATAGTAACAACCACTCCACGTTCATCGCGGCAAGTTATTTTAAACGAGCCTCCATCGTTGTATATTTCAGAGTCTTCACGCCAACACATACCTTCACGACGCTGACGTTCTGTAGCATCGTCGTAGTGTGGTAAGCCAAGGTCTTTCTTTTTGAGTTGCGTACATTGTGGCGCAAATATGATACAACCAGTGTGGCCTGTCCAGTGATCTATATCAAGGGCTGCATCGTTTTCGGCAAGGTTATGGTCGCCAGCATTGCCAAATATTGTTTCTACAAAGTCGAGTGAACTAACAAGACTACCAGGTGCAAACAAGTGGCATTCCATTGTTTTTTCGGGCATAATGCCTTTTACTTCGGGCACTACCAAGGGGCGCACAAGTAAACTTACCATAACGTGTGCCTTATCTTCCTGATTAGCTGTAAATGGTAGTATTTGAAGTTCTTCTGATGGATGAAGTGCGGCTTCGAGTAAGCGAGCAAAAGTAACCTTTGGTACAGCTTTTTTATCTAGTGGAATAGGCAAACCACCTTCTACAATGTGAAATGTACCTTTTGTTGTACGTCGGTCATTGGCTGGATTATTAAGTATGCCTTGAGCTACTCGATATGTACTTACATATTTACCAAAGAATGTATTGCCATTGGGTGGAAGGCTTATTTCGCGCGCTAATCCTTTTTGGTTGAGCACTAGTGTATCGTTGGGCAGATGGCATTCACTTGGCTTTTTTACATCTTTCAAATAATCGTCGATAAAGTTTTGTATGCGTTTATCAACTGGCGATTGGTGATCGCCTAAAAGACGCGTCTTTTCGCGAAAACTATTTATGAAGTCGCCTGTGAGTGCAATGAATTTAGAGTTTGCCAATTTTGTTTCGGCGTTCTCATCGTCATGGAACAAAGGCTGGCCGAGTGATGCGAGCTGCAGGTTGACATATTGTATCATGTCTTTCCTGTCTTTACGCTCTGCTTTCTTTTTTAGCGAATCAGTCTTCATATTTTGTTTGAGTATGTTGTTTTTGTTGTTTTTGGTTTTATCTGTAATTGTCTATTCGCCCCCAAAGATATAAAAACATTTGGCTGGTTGTAACCATGTGTTGTTCAACTTTTGTTTATATAGTATTCTCTTGGGTATAAATAAATATTTTGTTAATGTATGGTGTGTTTATTATATATCTCAAATCGAGATATTGTTATATTTTATTCTTATTAATGCCAAAATGGCATATTTTGTATATTAAAATGATTAAATAATGTCAAAATGACACGAAAAATTAATTCGGCATACCCATTGCTAGTGAGGGTTGTGTTTTTTGAAGAAAAAAGAAAGGAATTAAGATATGGACTTCAACAATTTTACAATTAAGGCTCAAGAGGCCATTCAAAAAGCGGTTCAGCTTGCTCAAGAAAAAGGGCAACAAGCAATTGAACCGTTACACCTCTTGAAGGGTGTGATGGAGGCCGAACAAAATGTTACGCAATATATCTTTAATAAGTGTGGCGTAAATCAAAATATCGTCTTTGCTGTTGATAGCGCATTACAGAGTTTACCACGTGTAAGTGGTGGTGAACCTTATCTGAGTAGAGAAGCCAATGATGTTATTAACAAAGCTGTGCAACTCAGTCGCGACAATGGCGACCAATTTGCTTCTGTAGAATTTTTATTACTAGCAATGCTTGCCGTTAAGTGTCAAGCAAGTCAGATGCTAAAAGATGCAGGAGCAACTGAAAAAGGTTTTTCTGAAGCAATAAAAGAATTACGCAAAGGTTCAAAAGTTAATTCTCAGAGCGCAGAAGATACCTACAATGCATTGGGAAAATATGCCATTAATCTCAACGAGCGTGCACGTAGTGGGAAACTTGACCCTGTTATTGGTCGCGATGATGAAATTAGGCGTGTGTTGCAAATATTGAGTAGACGAACAAAAAATAATCCTATTCTTATAGGTGAACCAGGTGTTGGAAAAACAGCTATAGCAGAAGGACTTGCACATCGAATTGTTGATGGCGATGTACCTGAAAACTTAAAAGATAAGGAAATATTCTCACTCGATATGGGTGCACTTATTGCTGGTGCCAAATATAAAGGTGAGTTTGAAGAACGTTTGAAGAGTGTGGTAAAAGAGGTTATTGCAGCAGATGGCAAAGTGGTGTTATTTATCGATGAGATACACACTTTGGTGGGGGCTGGCAAAAGCGATGGTGCAATGGATGCTGCTAACATTCTAAAGCCAGCATTGGCTCGTGGTGAATTACGAGCTATTGGTGCAACAACACTCGATGAATATCAAAAATATTTTGAAAAAGATAAAGCTCTCGAACGTCGGTTTCAAACTGTTATGGTGGAAGAACCAGACAAAATAGATGCTATAAGCATATTGCGCGGATTGAAAGAACGCTATGAGAGTCATCATAAAGTGCGTATCAAAGACGAGGCTATCATAGCAGCTGTTGAATTGTCACAACGATATATTAGTCAGCGTTTTTTGCCAGATAAAGCAATTGACCTAATTGACGAAGCAGCTGCACATTTGCGCATGGAAATGAATTCGGTGCCAGAGGATATTGATGAATTAGAACGACACATCAAACAAGTTGAGATAGAACGCGAAGCAATTAAACGTGAAGGCGATAAAGAAAAAATAGCTGAACTCGATAAGCAAATATCGGAGTTAAATGCCGAATGTACAGCAAAACGTGCTAAATGGAAGTCAGAAAAAGATGTTATTGACCAGATTCAACAACAAAAGGCTGCCATAGAAACTTATCGTTTTGATGCCAATAGATACGAACGCGATGGACAACTTGATAAGGTTGCCGAATTGCGTTATGGCAGGATACCTGAAGCTGAGCGCAATATTGAAACACTGAAGCAAACTTTGCAACAGATGCAAGGTGAAGGAGCTATGATAAAAGAAGAGGTCGACTCAGATGATATTGCTGAAGTTGTAAGCCGCTGGACAGGCATACCAGTGAGTAAAATGCAAAAAAGCGAACGCCAAAAGTTGTTGGCTCTTGAAGATGAGTTGCACAAGCGTGTTGTTGGACAAGAGGAGGCTATCAGAGCTGTAGCCGATGCTGTACGTCGTTCGCGCGCCGGATTGCAAGATGGTAAGCGACCTATTGGCTCGTTCATCTTTGTGGGTACAACAGGAGTGGGAAAAACGGAACTTGCTAAGGCGTTGGCTGAATTTCTCTTCGATGACGAAACACAAATGACACGAATTGACATGTCGGAATACCAAGAGAAGCACACTGTGAGTCGTCTGATTGGTGCACCTCCAGGATATGTTGGTTACGATGAAGGCGGACAGCTTACCGAGGCTGTTAGACGTAAGCCGTATTCTGTTGTCCTACTCGACGAGATAGAAAAGGCACACCCTGATGTGTTCAATATTTTATTACAAGTACTTGATGACGGACGACTTACCGACAATAAAGGTCGTACAGTCGATTTTAAAAACACAATTATCATCATGACATCGAACTTAGGTTCAAATCTGATACAAGAGCATTTTGAACAGACTGGCGGACAGATAACGCCTGAGTTGATGGAACAATCGAAGAATGATGTTATGCAACTATTGCGCAAAACAATTCGTCCTGAGTTTCTTAACCGAATTGATGAAATTGTGATGTTCACACCGCTTGGAAAGAACGAGATAGAACGCATTGTTGAACTTCAGTTCAATGGCATAAAGAAACGTTTGGCAGAGAATGGTATCAGCATTAGTGCTACTCCTACAGCTATTAAATGGCTAAGCGACGCAGGTTTTGACGCCATGTATGGAGCTCGTCCGGTAAAACGTGCACTGCAGAATTATGTACTCAATGATCTGTCACGCCGCATACTGAGCGAAGAGGTAAGTAAAGATCGTCCACTTATAGTTGATGCCGATGCTGACGGATTGAAGTTTGTGAACGGATAACATATATTTTTTCATCAAAGAATGCCACTTGTGCTATGTTCAAATAGCGTAAGTGGCATTTGCTTTTATTTTAATATCTTTGTTGCGTTTTTTTCTTTTCAAAATGAAATATATATTCCAACATATTGCTAATCACACTTCACTCTATGTTATTGGTGCAGCCACCGTTGCAATGTTTATACCTCAAATATTTGCTTGGGTTAGTGGTATTACACAAACTATAATATTGGGTATCATAATGTTAACTATGGGACTTACCCTAAGTACCAATGATTTTCGCATTTTGTTATCACGCCCACTCGACATTTTAATTGGCACCTGCGCACAATTTAGCATCATGCCATTTATTGCGTATGGTATTAGTACAATATTTCATCTCGATAGCGCACTGATGCTTGGTATAGTATTGGTTGGTTGTTGTCCTGGTGGTGTATCGAGCAACATAATGAGTTACCTCTGTAAAGGTGATGTAGCTTTTTCGGTTGGCATGACAACAGTTTCTACTCTATTGGCTCCTATTGTTACACCATTCTTAGTGTTAATGCTTGCTGGACAAACAGTCGAGGTTGATGCGATAGGCATGTTTATTAACATTCTGATTGTTACAATAATGCCAGTTAGTATAGGTTTTGTGCTCAATAAATATTATGGAGAAAAGCAGTCGTTTAACAATGTTCGTCAGTTTATGCCTGGCGTTAGTGTTGGATGCTTGGCGTGCATTGTGGGGGGAGTAGTTTGTAGTGTTCACGATTTGCTTCTGAGCAATGGATTGCTATTGTTTGCTATTACATTTAGCGTGGTACTTGTTCACAATAGTATGGGCTATTTATTAGGCTTTTGTGTAGGAAAAATATTTCGTTTTTCTACAGCTAAAAAGCGTACAGTAAGCATTGAAATAGGCATGCAAAATGCAGGATTAGCCACTAATTTGGCATCAAACTTTTTTATAACAACATATCCTTTAGCTCTTGTACCTTGTGCCATATCGTGTGCATGGCACTCTATATCGGGCACATTACTTGCTACATGGTTTGCAAAACAAGAAATTGAAATTGTAGAGAATACAAACAAGGATTGAAATTTAAAATTCAAAGCGCGTGGATAACACAAATCAACATAAAAAAGACCGTCGAGAATGGACTATAATGAATCTATTTATGGAACATTATAATCAATTTCCAATAGGCGATGTTGAAAAATCGGAACGACCCGATTTTATTGTTCAAACACTCAAAGGGAAACGCATCGGAATTGAACTTACCGAACTAAAATATGAGCGCAACGACACAGAGTTCAATATGCGAGCACACGAAGATTTTTTGAGTCATATAATGCATATTGCTGAAGAAAAATATACTCAGAATAACAATTTAACACTTGTTGTTGATGTGCATTTTGCTGATACAATAGCACCCGACATAATACAACAACCAACAGAAGAAAATGCGCAACTCATAAGTAACGGATTGGCAGAAAGTATAGCTCGCATAGTATCTGACAATTTGCCCGAAGCAACAGGTAAGCACTATATTGTTGATCGCAATTCAAAATATGGCGATATGAATTTGCCATCGATGCTCGAAGCTATACACATTACAAATGTTACTGGTCGAATGGATGAAGCATTATGGTATGCTAGTATTTCGACGCGTGTAAAACCCATCACAGTTGATAGCATAGCACAGCGCATTGCTGATAAAGACCATAAATTGCAAGGCTACGATAACACATGCCAGCAACAATGGCTTGTCATTATTCAGAATAGTTTTCTTATGTCGAGTCAGTACGACCCTGTGGCAGCACAACGCGCTTTGCGTCATCGTTATCGCAGTCGGTTTAACCGCATTTTTGTATTTGAACGTAGCTCGGCTATGGTGAACGAACTTAACGTTATTCACAGAATAAACACATCATACTAACTAAGATACATGCTATGAAAGAATTGAAATGCCCACATTGTGGCAACGTTTTTACAGTTGACGAAGCCGACTATGCATCGATAGTTAGTCAGGTACGCAATGCCGAATTTGAGGCAGAATTACAACAACGTACAAAAGAACTAACCGAAAAACAAGCCTTACAACAACGCAATGCCGACTTAGCTCAACAGCAAAAAACAGAGCAAATGCTTGCTGCGAAAAATCAAGAGATAGCAATGTGCAATGCACAAATAGCTGGTTTGAATGAACGACTGAACAGCATAGCACAAGCCGAACAACTAAAAAATAGTCAGATAATTGGCGAAAAGGATAAGCAAATAATGCAGCTTCAGGCTACTATTGCTCAGAACGAACAGAATGTAAGACTTGCCGTTATGCAAGCCCAAAACGAGGCAAACAATGTATTGCGGCAGAAAGAGAGCGAGATAGAACGACTAAAAATAGAAAAACAATCGGACCAAACGGCAGCTCTACAGAAAGAGCAAAATCTAAAAAATCAATACGAAGACAAACTTCGAATAGCAAAAGAACAAGTTGATTACTACAAAGACTTGAAAACCAGAATGAGTACTAAAATGGTTGGCGAAACACTTGAACAACACTGTTCGGTGCAGTTCAACCAACTCATCAGACCTATAATGCCTAATGCATATTTCGAAAAAGATAACGATGCTGTAGAAGGTACAAAAGGCGATTTTATCTTTCGCGACTCAGAAGATGGAACCGAATATATCTCAATAATGTTTGAGATGAAAAACGAAATGGACACTACAACAAGCAAGCATACCAATGAGTCGTTTTTGAAAAAATTGGATGACGATAGGCGCAAAAAGAATTGTGAGTTTGCTGTATTAGTTTCACTTCTCGAAGCCGACAACGAACTCTACAATGGTGGCATTGTTGATATGTCGCACCGCTATCCAAAAATGTATGTTATTCGACCTCAGTTTTTTATACCAATAATAACATTGCTTGTGCAAACATCGAAAAAGAGCCTTGCATATAAAAAACAATTACAAGAAGCACAAAATAGAGAGATTGACGTTACACATTTTGAAGAACAACTTGACGAGTTTAAAACAAAATTTGGGAATAACTATCGCTTGGCAAGTGAGAAATTTCAAAAAGCCATAGAAGAGATAGATAAAACTATCGAGCATTTACAGAAAACCAAAGCTGCACTAATGGGGTCGGAGAACAATTTGCGCCTTGCAAATGCAAAGGCAGAAGAACTCACAGTAAAAAAACTTACTCGAAACAATCCGACTATGAAACAAAAATTTGATGAAGCAAGGCGATTGATAGACAATGAATAGCAAGAACAATTAAGTACTAATATGACTTATCTTTGTACCAAAGGATAAAAAATAGATTAACGACAATGAAAAAGAAAATTGAGACAAACGAATATCTCGTCATAGTTTACAGATTTCTGGTGCTGATGTTGATATATAGCATTTTACGCATAACTTTTTATCTGTTCAACACCGACCTATTTCATAACATAACATTGGGTGGTTTCGCTCGTCTGATGTATGGTGGCTTTCGGTTCGATATAAGTGCGCTTATATATCTTAATTTGCTCTTTTTTGTATTGTATATTCTCAGCTTTAGAGCCAAGTTTAACAAGACGTGGTCTCGCATCGTCAATGGAATATTCTTCACATTTAACTGCATAGGCATAGGCGCTAATTGTTGTGATTTTATTTACTATAGGTTTATATTGAAACGCACAACATTCAACATTAAAGATGTTTTTGCCAATGAGGATAATATATTTTCACTTTGGGGACAATTTCTTATCGACTATTGGTACGTTGCATTATATTTCATTGTCATAATGTATCTCTTTGTAAAAGCTACATTATTCATACGCCCAAAACTTACTCCTATACGTAATAATGTTGGCTATGGTGCATTGGGTGTGGTAGTTCTAGCATTAATAGCATTCTTGAGCGTTGGAGGTATACGTGGTGGTTTTCGTCATAGCACACGTCCAATAACATTGTCGAACGCAGCAGCATATACCGCATCGCCTGAAGAGAGCGCCATTGTGCTTAATACACCGTTCTCGATAATACGCACCATTGGCAAGAAAAGCTTTGTGAAGTACAATTTTTTCAGCAGCGATGAAATAGAGCACGTATATACACCAATACACGAAGCACGTCCAGATAGCATTCAAATGCGGAAAATGAATGTTGTCATATTCATACTCGAAAGTTTTAGCCGTGAGTTTATGGCATCATTTAACCCTAATTTGGAAAATGGAAATTACAAAGGATACACTCCATTTATCGATTCGTTAGCACAACATAGTCTCATCTTCCCACATGCCTATGCCAATGGACGAAAATCAATTGATGCCATGCCAAGTGTGTTGGCCAGTGTGCCATCACTTACTATGCCTTATGTAGTTAGCGAATATTCAAATAACAAAGTGAATAGCATAGCAAGCATATTGGGCAACGAGGGCTATACTACGGCCTTCTTTCATGGTGCCCCCAATGGATCAATGGGATTTGATGCCTTTGCTAAAATAGCAGGTTTTCAGCAATATAAAGGAAAAGATGAATATGGCAACGATGACGATTTTGATGGAATGTGGGGCATTTGGGACGATAAATTTTTCCAATACTATGCCAACGAAATTGGCAACTTGCCCGAACCATTTTGCACAGCTCTATTTTCACTCTCATCTCACCATCCATTTAAAGTACCTGCACGCTACGAAGGCGTTTTCCCTAAAGGAAATATACCATTACACCAATGCATTGGCTATTCAGATAATGCATTACGTATGTTTTTCGACAATGCTCGGAAACAACCATGGTTCAACAATACACTCTTCGTGCTAACTGCCGACCATAACATACCTGGTGATCATGTTGAATATAAAACCAATGCCAACGCGTTCGCCATACCTATCATATTCTATTGTCCAACCGATACTACACTTGTTGGCCGTGATGAACAATTGGCACAGCAAGCCGATATAATGCCAACAATATTGTCGTATTTAGGTTATAACAAACCTTTCGTATCATTCGGTTCCGATTTATTCGATAAAAATCAACAACGTTTCGTTGTTAACTATAACAACGATGTATACCAAATTTATATGAACGACACAATAGCCTATTTCGATGGACGAGAACTGATTGGAGCATATGATCTTATTACCGACCCAATGCTTGAGCACAATGTATTGACTAACAATAATGTTAAGGATCTTGATCAGCGAATAAAAGCATATGTACAACAATACGATGATCGTATGATAACCGACAATTTAACCATAAAATGAAAAAAACTATTGTCATATTAGTAGCATTGCTATGTCTTGCAGCTCACGCACAAGAACGCCCCAAAATAGGATTAGTTCTGAGTGGTGGTGGAGCAAAAGGATTAGCACATGTAGGCGTGTTACAAGCCATCGATAGTGCAAGGTTGCAAATCGACTATATAACAGGCACTAGTATGGGCTCTATCGTTGCTGCCATGTACGCTGCAGGCTACAACGGTCGGCAGATACGCCAAATGGCTAACGAAACCGATTGGATGAACGTTATCACAAGTTCATCGGCACGCTATAGCGATATGACAATTGATGCAAAAGATGAATATGGCAATTATATAGTAGAACTACCTATTGATAAGGGACTCAAATTCAAATTGCCTACAGGTATGGAACCTCAAGAGGTAATGCTCTTACTCGAAAAAATATTTTTTCCTTTCTACAAATACAAAGACTTTAACAAATTACCCATTCCATTTCGTTGCATAGCTACCGATATGCGTGATGGACGAGCCGTAGTGCTCAAAGATGGCGATTTAGCCTTTGCTACCAGAAGTAGTATGGCCATACCTGGTGTTTTTGCTGCAACAAAGTACAAAAATACAATACTTGTTGATGGTGGTGTAGTACGCAATTTCCCTGTGACCGATGTGAAACAAATGGGAGCCGATTATGTCATTGGAATCAATCTTTTTGAAGGCTTAACAGAGCCCAAACAACTTACCAATCCGCTCGACATAATGATGCAAGTTATCAACTTTCGCGATGCTGAAGACCTTGTTACTGAAAAAAGTATTTGCGACATGGTACTCGAACCCAATGTTAGCACATATTCGTCAGCAAGTTTTGGATCAAGTAAAGAGATATTGGCTATTGGCGACTCTATAGGTCGAGAGTTTTATCCACTCTTTAAGCAATTGGCTGATTCACTACATAATGCTTATGGTGTACCATATGCCGATACGTGTAGGTACAACGGACAATACAACAACGTTCGCATAACCGATTTCGATGTTGTTGGTCTGCGACATACCGACAAGCATTTTCTTTTACACAACCTCAAACTAAATTATGGCGGCACCTATAGTGTCGACGATATTCATGAGTCGATACGAAAAGCATATTCAACCAGATATTATAGCAAAATACAATACGAGCTTATCCCAACCGATGATGATAATGGTGTGTGTATGAAACTTACAGTTGAAGAAATACCAATGTCGTTTCTTAACATAGCATTGTCGTACAACACATTTGTAGGCGCTGCACTACATTTGGGATATACGGGCAAAAATCTGCTCTTCGAACGCTCACTCTCAACGTTCAAAGTGTCGATTGCTGAATCATTCAGAGCTATGGCTAAGCATAGGCAATATTATGGTCGCGACTTTAGCAAGTTTGCCGAAGCTAAGTGGAAAATCGACTGCTTTGAAATACCTATATATGCTAAAAAACAACAAGAAGCACTTTATGACTATATGCGCAACGATGTTTCAGTCGGAATAGGTCGTGTGATTAATGCCAAACGCGATATTCGATTTCGTGTTGGTTATGAAGTATATAGACTCAAGCCAAGTGTTAGTAGCGATACCTTATCATTCGATGGTCGCATCAGTAATCTATATTTCAATGTTTGTCGACGTATAAATACACTCGATAAGAAGTATTTACCTCAGAAAGGTACCAAAATAGACATAAATGGTTATGTAGCATTTAAACCACGTTACAATGGCAATGTTAATTATCGCCGCGATAATATCTATCGATTTTCATTCGACGGTATTTTCTATCAGCAACTTCATAAGCGAACTTCGCTTTACGAAGGTGTGTCTATAGTGGGTTCATATGGCGACAAAATGATGGTACATCGCACATTTTTGGGTGGACAATATGCATTCTTGCCAAGCCATTTTACATTTATTGGTCTCAAAACAGCCCAGCGAAATGAGTCGACAATGGGTGCAGCGAAAATAGGATTTCAATATCGTGTTGTTGGTGATTTATATGGCATATTACAAGCCAATACAGCTGTTGTATTTACGCCACTCAATAGTTGCATCGACGACAATAAGGCATTTAAGCCTATGGAGTGGGTGCACGGAGTGGGTGCAACTGTTGCTTACGACCTTTCATTTCTTCCGTTTGACATAACATTGTGTTATTCGCGTCAATACAAATTTAATGTAGCCGTGAATGTAGGTTTCTTATTCTAATAATAAAATGACTACCGATAAATATCGCACCATAGCAACACCGGCAGAAGGTATATACAAAGAAAAAGGTAGCCGTTTTTTGGCTTTTGCCTACCCTGTTTTTAGTGTTGATGAGATAAAAGAATTAATAGCGAAAACCGAGAAAAAATATCATGATGCTCGCCATTGCTGCTATGCATGGAAACTTGGATTAGGCGAAGATAATTTTCGTCAAAATGATGATGGTGAACCATCTGGCACTGCTGGCAGACCAATCTACGGGCAGATCTTATCTAATAACTTGACCAATATTTTAGTTATCGTTGTTCGCTATTTTGGAGGTATAAAACTTGGTACTGGCGGGCTTATTGTGGCATATAAAACAGCAACAGCCGATGCACTAACCAATGCTACGATAGTAGAACGTCATGTGCAAGATATATATGACATTAGTTTCCCTTACGATGTGATGAACGATGTAATGAAAGTTTTAAAAGACGCCTCACTTGAAGTGCTAAACCAGCAATTCGATCTCAGTTGCATTTGTCGAGTTCGTATGAATCAATCGCAAACCGATGGTGTATTAAAGCGCATTGCCGACATAAAAGGAGCTGTAGCTACATTGGTTTCTTCTATGTAAAAAGAAAGGCTGTCAATATTGAAACTGACAGCCATATTATCAATAACAATTTTATTATCGGTTACAAATACAAATGAATACCAACTGTTGGGTTGATACCTAAATTCATTGAAAATGTGTTTGATGAGTACTTCCAGTCGCCTGTGTCGGCTGCTTTTTGATGTACTAAATTGATGCTGAACAATCCTGCTGCAATGGCAACTCGATTGGTAGCTCGGAATTCAAATTGTAAAGGTTT
Source organism: Bacteroidales bacterium (assembly GCA_045118595.1). GTDB lineage: Bacteria > Bacteroidota > Bacteroidia > Bacteroidales > Marinilabiliaceae > W3P20-009. Next base: position 15,975 of record JBGUYH010000158.1, read on the forward strand.
AGCATTCAATGCAAAACCATTGTACTTTTCTTCATTCGATTTATTATTTAGCTCTTCTTTATATTTTGAATGAACATAATAGAAGCCTAGTTCTGGTGTTAAGTAGAAACGATCGGCCAATTGAACATAGTATGCAGCCACAGGACCGATATTAATAGCTCCAATGCTCTCTTCGTACTCACCATCTTCATCATTGCTTTTTTGGCTTGCACGAGTAAATCCCATTTGCAATCCTAAACGAAATTTGTCAGCAATAAAGTAGTGGAATCCTGGTTCAATATCAAGAGTTACAACTGGGTCATTCTCTGTTTTTTCACTATTGCCTTTGTATTCAATTTTGGATGTTGTTTTCTGAATACTAAAGCCCAACATTGTACCTACAAACATATCGCCCTTCTGTTGTGCGTAAAGCGATGCGATACTTCCTGCTGCCAATAGCAACATAGTTAAGATTTTTTTCTTCATAGTTTTATGTGGTTAAAGATTTGTTCATAAACGTAATTGCCGACAAATATCGTATAATTTCTATCTAAATCATCCATTTAGAACTCTTTTTAGTACCAAATCTGCATTTCTGATGCTACCCAAAAGCCACTGCACCATTGTTTTTTCGTTCTCGAAATCTGATAAGCCTATACCAATATTAGATGTCTCCATCTGATGTCGTAAATGTGAGGCTATGATGGCAGTGCAAGCAGATAGATTCAAACTTTCGGTAAATCCGCACATTGGTATTGTGATGTAATCGTCGGCTGCGGTGGCTACATATTGCGAGATACCTTGTCGCTCGCTACCAATAACAATAGCGAATTTGCCTTTTGCAACATCAAAATTATAAAGACTATCGGTGCGTTGTGGCAGGGAATAACTTGCACCAAAACCTGGCGATGGTGGAATACTCTGAGCATCGTCGTGTGGAGTAGTTGCTACAATGCGATACCCTTGTTGACGCAAGGCCTCGATGCACGTGCGTGTATTATCATTAGTTTCGTTATAGTATGTTATGTTGAGCCATTTATCAGAACCACGGTCGATGGTTGGATGTTGGGCGTGTTTGTTGCTATTTTGTATGATATGAATATATTGTATGCCTAAGCATTCACACGTTCTGATTACTGCACTTATATTCTGTTCATGATGTACATTTTCCAACACTATGGTCATATATTGGGTACGTTGTTTGAGTTTGTCATCGAGCAGTGCAAAACGTTCAGGCGTAACAAATTCGCGAAGTTTGTTAATTAGATCGTGGTTATTCATTTATGTGTTGTTATTGTTACATTGTTAGTTTGGTCAATTACATCATCGGCTATGTTCATATTTTGAGGTAGAATAAGAGTTCTGAGTTTATCACAATAGCCAAATGCCTCATTGCCAATATATCTTACACTATTTGGTACAAATATAGTTTCGAGTGCAGTGAATGCAAATGCACCGCCACCTATATGTTCTAGTTTTTGCGGTAAATCGATGATTTGAAGCGATGTGCAACTACAAAAACACTCTTGTCCAATGTGTGTAAGTGTGTCGGGTATATCGACTGATGACAATTGTGTACAACCATCGAATATGCCACTGCTTAGTTGCTCTACATCGTCTGGAATAACAATGCTGCATATTGACTCACAATTGCTAAAACAATATGCACCAAGTTGTGTAATGGTGGTTGGTAAGTGGATGCTATGTAGCGACCGACAGTTGCAAAATGCGTGGTTACCAATTTTTTCAATGCATGATGGCAATGTTATAGTTTTCAGATTAATGCAATTTGAAAAGACATTGTTGGGTAATTCTAACATTGCATTTTCGAATACCACATCTATTAGGTGCACACAATCGGCAAAAGCGCCTATACTTATTTGCCTAATAGGCTGAGTTATATGCACCGATGTATTTTCGTAATTGGGCGGACAACGTACTAATATACCATCTGATGTGCATAGCATATCATTTATGCTAATATAGTATCCATCAGGTTCTGTGTTAAAACTTTTGATGTTATTGCAACCTTGCCATGCATTATTGCCTATAGAGCAAACTGTGGCAGGTATGTCAACTTCAGTTATTTGTGTGCAATTCAGAAAAGCTTCGTTAGCGATGTCGACAACTCCTTGTGGTATTCTGAAAATCCCATTTGTATTCTTGGGCGGACAGAAAATGAGTGTTTGTTTATTGGCTGAATAGACAACACCATTTTCGGTAAAAAAAGCACCATTAGCTTCGACCGACTCTAAGTTGCAGCAACCAGAAAAAAAATCAGCATCGATATACTGCAACGAACGAGGCAGTTTTATGTGCTTTATGGACTTGCAACCGCTAAATATGTTGAGACCTATGTCGATGATATTGTCGGGGAAATCGATACGTGTAATTGAACGACAGAGGGCAAAAGCAAAGTTGCCCACGTATTCTAAATTTGTGGGCAACTGAATATTGCTAAGCGAACGACAATTGAAAAATGCACATTCGCCAATGCTTTTTATATTGGTAGATAATGTAATTTGTGTTAGTTTCTTACATCCAGCAAACGCACCATCGGCAATATATTGAGTAGATGGAAGCACTTCGTATGCGTCACACAACTCAATAGGTGCTCGGAGCAACGTTAATAAGTCGACCGAATAGGTTACACCACGTTTGTCGGTTATTACATCACTACTCAAAACTTACTCTTTTACAACTTTGCCTTTAGCTGAAACAATCTCTTCAACTGTTGCATCGCCTTTGTATTTTATAGTGCAACCAATAGCCTCAGCCTTGATGTGTTTTGTAGCATACACCAAAGCATCGCATCCTGAAGCAAAAATATCAACATCTTCGCTCCATAAATGTTCAGCATCGTATTTCGAATCTTTCACAGTGCCTTTCATTTTGACATTTTGCTTAACAGCTTTGCCGCTTAGTGTTATTGAACAAGAATTAGAACTTACAACAAGTTCGTCAACATCAATGTCGAGTTCAGCATCACATTTAGCAGCTACATCGAGTGTGAGGGTTCCGCGACGTTCTAAGTGGCAACCATCATTGGTTTCAACCGATGCTCCTGTTTTGATGGTTATCGATTCTATGTCTTTGTAATAAACAAAAACACTAACTGCCGAACCTGCAGTTTTTTTCTTCATTTTGGTATAGAGTGTGCCATTTTTAACAGTGGTTTCAACATCCGAAGTTGGACATCCTTGTGTAACTACCTCGATGGCATAGTGGTCGCATTGAATAAGCATAACGCTTAAGCCTTTTGCAGCTTCAAGTTTAGTAAATTCGCTTATTTCTCTTTTTTCTTTATTAACATCATCATTAGCTATTGCTGCTGTAAAACTAAGTAAGCCAATGAGTAAAAGTGAAATTGTACGTTTCATATTGTGCGTAATTTTTTATGTTTTACTTTTTGCAAAAGTAGCGGTTGATAAAGATAGTGCCAAATTAATTGGGCTACAAAAGTGTATTTTATTGCTTAGTTACATGTCTAAATCGGAGTAAAAATAGTACTCCAGCTGTTGTTAGTCCGAAAGGGAATGCGAGCCACACGCCCAAAGCACCCATATCAACAATAAAGGCAAGTATGTACCCCATTGGTAATGAAACTACAAAATAGGCTACAAAGGCAATTAATGCCATAGCCTTAACATCGGCTAATCCTCGTAGGGCATTGGCATAGTTAACTTGTAATCCATCACCCACTTGATAAGCAAGCATAGGAATCATGAGTAGAGCTGTTAGTTCTACAACATTATTGTCGGATGTAAACCACCATCCGATATTAGTGCGTAGCATAGTCAATCCCAAACAAAGTACAACACCAATGAACACAATTATATGGTAACCAGCATTTGCAGCGTAGCGCACATTTGTTGAGTCGTGCTGACCATTGAAGTAGCTAACACGTATTGATACGGCGGCACCAATGCCATAAAAAATCATAAATGTGAATGTCGATATTGTTATCATTATCTGATGAGCTGCCAAGGCTAATACTCCGAGCCATCCCATCATTACTGCACTGAGTGAAAACGATGCTGTTTCCATACCCAACTGAAGCGCTATGGGCCAACCAATGATATTTAACTGTTTAACAATACTCCAGTCGATTGCACTTCTATATCCTTCTTTAAAATGAGCTAATTTGCTTGAGAAAAAGAAGGTACATACCATTGCTATAGCCATTACTATTCTGGAAATTGTGGTTGCCCAACCAGCTCCCATAAGTCCGAGTTCTGGGAATATGCCAATGCCGTTAATTAATAAATAGTTAAGACCTATATTTAACGCATTGCCGCCTATCATAATCCACATTGCTGCAGCTGTATATCCAATGGTGTCTGTAGTGTTTTTAAATGCATTGAATATCATTATGAGTGGCAATGTCGATAAAAGCAATAACATATATCTTTGTATAGGTATTATAAGCTCGATAGGTTGATGCAATTTATCAACATTGAAATATAAAATTATCATCACAATAGTAATTGCCAACCCAACGAAAGAGTTGGCTATTACGCTACTTTTCAAAGCTCGCCCAACGGCCTGATTATTACCTTGTCCAAAGAGTTGACCAACAATAGGAGTTAGTCCGTAGCTAAAACCTGTGCCGAGTAGAATCATTAGAGTCAATATGTTGTTTACAAACGAAGCCGCAGCCAACTCTGCTGTTGAGTGTTGACCTATCATTAGTGTGTCGGCTACTCCTAAAACAACATTGCCAATCTGACCTATAATAATGGGCAAACCTAATTTGAGTGTTGCTTTATAATGTGCTTGGTAATTAGATAAAATCATTGTATCACAACTCTATTTGTTTGAATTGTGCAAAGTTAGCATTTTTAGCAACGCCATTTATTGGGTTGTACTTCTCTTTCGGTATTAAAACACTACCTTTGCACCCAAAAATAAATTATAATGAAAGCTAAAATTATAACAGTTGCTACACTAGCAACACTTATAAACATAAACATTATGGCACAAAAAGAACGCTCAGAAATAGCAGAGCAATACAAATGGAATGTCTACGATCTATACAACAATGATGCAGCGTGGACAACTGCCAAACAACAACTAACCAATGAAATGTCGCACATTTCCGATTTTAAAGGCAAACTTGGCAGTAGTGCAAGCACGTTGTTGCAATTTTTTGAATTTAGTAGTCGTTTGGGAAAGGAAACGAGCCGACTATACATCTATGCCTCATTGCTAAAAGACCAAGATCTTCGTGTTGCCGAAAATATATCGCGTATTAAAGAACTCGAAAATTTGAGTACCGAAATGGCTCAACTCTCTGCATATGTCGAGCCTGAATTAGCGGCTATTCCCGATGAACTATTTGACAAATATATGTTGCAAGAGCCCAATCTGAAGCAACTATACGGTATGCGTATCGATCGTATAAAACGCAATAAACAACACACTCTTAGTCCTGTTGAGGAAGAGCTGATTGCAAAAATGTCGATATTGGGCAATGTACCTAACGATGCTTTTGATGTGTTTAGTGATGCCGAAATGCCATGGCCACATATCACCTTGTCTGATGGGCAAGAAATAGAATTAGATCAAACAGCATATAGTCAAGTACGAGCTTCGGCTAATCGTGATGATCGACGCAATGCTTTTTTTGCTTTTTGGGAAAATTATAAACGCTTTGAGGGAACATTTGGTGAACCGATGAATGGTAATGTTCGTCAAGACTTATTCTTCGCCAAAGCATACAAATACAACTCATCGCTTGAAGCAGCATTACACCATAATAACATCCCCGTTAGTGTTTATCAGTCGCTAATCGACAATGTTAATCGAAATCTGCCAACATTCCATCGTTACCTCAAATTGAAGGAAAAATTAATGGGGCTCGACCAACTAACGTACTATGATTTGTATGCACCTGCTGTTGAAGGCATCGACCTAAAATATAGCTACGAAGAGGCACAACAACTTGTACTTGAGGCCATCAAGCCATTGGGCAACGATTATGCAAACGTTGTAAAACGTGCATTCAACGAACGTTGGATTGATGTATATCCCAATAAAGGCAAAGCATCAGGCGCGTACTCTAATGGCGCAGCCTATGATGTACATCCATACATTTTGACCAACTACAATGGTAGCTACGATGCAGTGGGTACACTTATTCACGAACTCGGACACACTATGCATAGCTATTTTTCTAATAGCACACAACCATATCCAACTTCACGTTATGCTATTTTCGTTGCTGAAGTAGCATCAACATTTAATGAAGCATTGCTCGATAATCTGATGCTTAATAAGCTAACCGACAAAAAGGAAAAAATATCATTGTTAATGAGTATGCTCGATGGATTTAAGGGAACTCTTTTCCGTCAAGCACAATTTGCCGAGTTTGAACTTGCAATGCATCAAATGGCACAAGATAATAAGCCAATAACAGGCAAAGCACTTTCTGAACTTTATGGTAGCATAGTAAAGAAATACTATGGCGATAGCGAAGGTGTGTGCAAAGTTGACGATGCTGTAAATATCGAATGGGCATTTATACCACATTTCTATTCGTCGTTCTATGTCTATCAGTATTCAACATCGTTTGTCGCTTCTCAAGCTTTGGCCGAGCAAGTTCTGACAGGTGGTGACGATGAACGCACTCGTTATCTCAATTTTATTTCGGCAGGAGGTTCTAAATATCCTATTGAGATATTAAAAGACGCTGGTGTCGATATGACAACATCTCAACCATTTGATAATGCAATTCGCCGAATGAATAAGTTAATGGATGAGATTGAAAAACTATTATAATTATAACATACAATAGGTGAATATGTGAAATTTAACTATAGATATAGGTCGAGAATGAAAATTTCAAACCTTACCAATAGACATTCGTATATTTCTCTATAATTTAATTATGAAATTCAACTTGATGTTTCTAACGAGAAACTCCATTATATAAGTTGATTTTTGGATTGGGTGGAGGGTATATCTTTTAAGATATGCCCTCTTTTGTGTAGTATATGTTATAAAAACTTACTTCCCGTCAATTATCTCTATTACTGCCAATAAGTAAAATTGTGCAATTATACAAAACCACATTTTATAAGGCATAATAGCACTTACCGAGAATATTTTATGTAGACTTTTTATGTATAAAGAATCCAACTTTTATAAGTAAACAGTCGCAACCGAACAATTAATCTAAAAAAATGTTATTTTTGCGAGGTTATGTACATTCGTGCAAAATCATAAACAATAAAAAGACATAAAACAATATTTATGAACAATCTAATAGAAGGATTAAAACTGATGGCTATCGGTCTGTCGACTGTCTTTGTTGTGCTGCTGATAATCATCAATTTTGGCAAAGCTTTAATTCTCTTTGTCAACCGTTTCTTCCCCGAAGAAGAAAAGCCTATTACAAAAACAACATCTTCTGCAACCGATTCACAGGTAGAACAAGCTATAGCATTAGCTATCGAAAAACTTACCAATGGAAAGGGAAAGGTAGAAAAAATCGAAAAACTCTGAAATAAAAAATATTCACGATTATATTTATAATAAAACATGGCAAAAGAGATAAAGTTTAGCCTCGTTTTCCGAGATATGTGGCAATCGTCGGGCAAATATGTTCCACGCGTTGATCAACTTGTAAAAATAGCACCTGTAATTGTTAAAATGGGATGTTTTGCTCGTGTCGAAACCAATGGTGGTGGTTTTGAGCAAGTCAACCTTTTGTATGGCGAAAATCCTAATAAAGCAGTTCGTTTGTGGACTAAACCATTTCACGAAGCTGGCATTCAGACACATATGCTCGACCGTGCACTCAACGGATTACGTATGAGTCCAGTGCCAGCCGATGTACGTAAAATGTTCTACAAACTTAAGAAAAAACAAGGCACCGACATAGCTCGTACATTCTGCGGTTTGAACGATACTCGCAATATTATTCCATCTATTGGCTATGCACATGAAGGTGGCATGATTTCACAATGCTGCTTGTGCCTTACATTCTCACCACTTCATACAGTTGAGTACTACACCAATTTGGCATATACACTCATAGAAGCTGGTGCAGATGAAATATGTTTGAAAGATATGGCAGGCATAGCACGTCCAGTGTCACTGGGGCAGATTGTAAAGAATATCAAGGCAAAATATCCTGACATTACAATTCAATATCACAGCCATGCAGGACCAGGTTTCAATATGGCTTCGATACTTGAAGTATGTCAAAATGGTTGTGACATCATCGATGTAGGTATGGAACCTCTATCGTGGGGTACTGCTCATGCCGACGTTATTGCTGTGCAAGCAATGCTCAAAGATGCAGGCTTTAAAGTTCCTGAAATAAATATGGAAGCATACATGGAAGCTCGCACTATGATACAAGAAATGATGGACGACTTCTTGGGTTATTATATCCCTAAACGTAATCGCATGATGAACTCATTACTTATTGGTCCTGGATTGCCAGGTGGTATGATGGGTTCGCTCATGACAGACCTAGAAACAAACCTCGAAAGCCTCAATAAATGGAAAGAAAAGAATGGCAAAGAGAAACTTACTCAAGATCAGTTGCTCATAAAACTATTCGATGAGGTGAAATATGTATGGCCTAAGATGGGTTATCCTTGTCTCGTAACACCATTTAGCCAATATGTTAAAAATATGGCACTACAGAATGTAATCCAAATGGAAAAAGGTAAAGAACGTTGGAGCATTATTGCCGACGACATTTGGGACATGATGTTAGGTAAGAGTGGTAAATTGCCTGGTGAACTTGCACCTGAATTGGTAGAAAAAGCGAAAGAACAAGGTCGAGAATTCCATACCGAAGATCCACAAAGCAACTACCCAGATGCACTCGACATATTCCGTAAAGAAATGGCCGAAAATAACTGGGAACTTGGAGAAGATGAGGAAGAACTCTTCGAACTTGCTATGCACCCACAACAATACCGCGCTTATAAGAGTGGTAAAGCAAAAGCTGATTTCTTAGCAGACCTTGAAAAGCGAAAGGCAGAAGCAAATAAGGGTGGTGAAATGTCGTTCCCACAAACTGTTACAGTTGAAGTTAACGGTCAAAAATATGCAGTAACAATAGGAGCTAATAATGGCACACCAACAACTGCTACATCAGTAGCACCTGCAGCTACATCTGCAACTGCAGGTGAAGGAGAGCCTCTTACTGCTCCACTCGAAGGTAAGTTCTACCTTGTTAAAACATCGGGCGACCCAGCTGTTAAGGTTGGTGATACTGTCAAGAAAGGTCAGACAGTGTGCTATATTGAAGCAATGAAAACATTCAATGCCATTGCAGCCGAAAAAGATGGTGTTATCACCGAGATATGTTTCACAAGTGGCTCGTCGGTTAATGAAGACGATGTACTTATGAAAATAAAGTAAGGAGGATATACAATGTCAGAAATATTAACGAAAATATATGAGATGACGGCCATAGGATCGATTGTCGATCAGCCTCAATTTCTCATAATGTATGCATTGGCTTTCCTCTTGCTTTATCTTGGTATAAAAAAAGAGTTTGAACCATTACTTCTTGTGCCTATTGCATTTGGTGTTCTGATTGCAAACTTTCCAGGAGGTAACATGGGTGTTATCGGAGCAGATGGTGATGGATTAGTTCATTTCATGAAGGACGGACAAATGGTGTCGAAAGCTGTTTATGAAATGTCATTGCCAGAAATAGCACACGATATGGGTATCATGAACTTTATCTACTATGCCCTTATCAAAAGTGGATTGCTCCCACCTATAATATTTATGGGTGTTGGCGCACTTACCGATTTCGGTCCAATGTTGCGCAACTTGAAACTTGCCATTTTCGGTGCTGGTGCACAGTTCGGTATTTTCGCTGTGCTACTTGTTGCAAGCAATTTCTTTACAATGAAAGAGGCCGGTTCACTTGCTATAATAGGTGGTGCAGATGGTCCAACTGCCATATTTACCACTATTAAACTTGCGCCACAATTACTTGGTCCTATTGCCATAGCAGCATACTCATATATGGCACTTGTTCCTGTTATTGTACCTCTTGTGGTAAAACTCACTTGCTCTGAAAAAGAACTAAAAATTAATATGAAAGAGCAAGACAAACTCTATCCTAACAAGACTGAGATAAAGAATATTAAAACTCTAAAAATAATATTCCCAATAGCAGTTACCACAATTGTAGCAATTATAGTTCCCGATGCAGTATCGCTTGTGGGTATGCTTATGTTTGGTAATCTCATAAAAGAGATAGGTTCAAATACATCACGCATATTCGATGCAGCATCTAATGCCATAATGAATTCTGCAACCATATTCCTCGGACTATCGGTTGGTGCAACAATGACGGTTGATGCATTCCTTAACCTCAAAACCATAGGTATCGTTGTTGGCGGTTTCTTTGCATTCGGATTCTCAATTTTTGGTGGCATATTGCTTGTCAAGATTATGAATTTATTCTCAAAGAAGAAAATCAATCCACTCATTGGTGCAACTGGTTTGAGTGCCGTGCCAATGGCCTCACGAGTAGCAAATGAAATAGCACTAAAATACGATCCTCGTAATCATGTGCTCAACTATTGCATGTCATCAAATGTATCAGGAGTTATCGGTTCAGCTGTCGCAGCTGGTATTTTGATATCATTCCTAAGCTAAGCGTAAAGTTTAGTGAGATAAATAATTGAACTCCAATCCTTAATAGGGTTGGAGTTTTTTATTCTTGTTAAAAAAGTATAAACCGGTTACTTAAATTGTAAAATAAAAGCAAATGAGTTATCATATTGTATACATTTGCATATTCAAACTAATAAATATGAAAGCAAAACAACTCCTTATTATTTGTGGAACATCGGGAGCAGCTTTATGTGGTTGCAACAATGGTGCAACAACCGATGGTTATGCACGATTTACTGATTCTGAAAAAGACACTACCGTGCTTATTGGCGACGATTTTTATCAGCATACCAATGGTGGTTGGAAATTGCAACACCCACTGCCTGCCGACAAAAGCCGTTTTGGTACGTTTGACATCTTGTATGATGAAAACCAAGATCGTTTGAAAGGAATAGTAGAAGATGCTATCAAACAGAAAAACGCACAAGGTAGCGCAGCTCAGAAAATTGCTGATTTATACCTCTGTGGTATGGATACTGTGCAACGCGATGCTGATGGCACGAAAGCTCTTGATCCATACTTTGCTATGATTGATTCAGCTAACACAGATGAAGAATTTGCACATCTGATTGGTGAACTCAATAAGATGGGTACATATCCATTTTTTGCACTCTATGCCGATGCCGATGCTGCTAACAGTGATATGATGATAGCAGGATTGTGGCAAACTGGATTAGGATTGCCAGACCGCGATTACTATTTTGCAGACGATGAGTTTATTGAAAAAATACGTACTGGTTATATGACAATGATAACCACGTATGCAACAATGCTCGGATTTGATAGCGCAGAACAACGTATGCAAGCTGTATACAACTTTGAAAAACAGTTAGCAGAAGTGATGAATACGCGCGCTGAAAATCGTGATCCACAAGGCACATATAACAAAACTGATCTCGCTGGGCTCAAAGAAAAAGCACCAAAGATTGATTGGGATTCGTTTTTTGCTACTATAGGTCTCGAAGTTAAAGATATAAATATATCGCAACCAAAATATTTTTCACAATTGGGAGATATTATAGCAACTGCCGACAAAAATGTAATTAAAGATTATCTCAAGATACATTTGATTAGTGGTAATGCTAGCTATTTAACAACAGAATATGGTAAAGTTGCGTTTGAATATCATGGTAAGGTATTGTCAGGAACACTTGAACAACGTCCATTGTGGAAACGTGTGCTTGGTGTAGTTGAAGGTGCACTTGGTGAGCAATTGGGACAGCTATTCGTAGAAAAATATTTTCCACCACAAGCAAAACAACGAATGGTTGAACTTATCGAAAATCTTCGTACAGCATTTGGACAGCGCATTGATAACCTTACTTGGATGGGCGATACAACTAAGATACAAGCAAAGGATAAACTTGCTGCTATCACTGTAAAAGTTGGCTATCCTGATAAATGGACTGATTATTCAAAACTTAGTATCGACCGCTCACTTGGTTATATGGGCAATATTATCAACTCTAATAAATTCGACCATTGTCGCGAAATTGATAAGATAAATAAGCCTGTTGATAAAACAGAGTGGCATATGACACCACAAACAGTCAACGCATATTACAATCCAAGTGCTAACGAGATAGTATTCCCTGCAGGAATACTTCAGCCACCATTTTTCTATGCTAATGGCGACGATGCTGTAAATTATGGTGCAATAGGTGTGGTTATTGGTCATGAAATGACTCATGG
>JBGUYH010000159.1:0-9059 GCA_045118595.1 Bacteroidales bacterium
ATGAACATGGAGAAACGTAACGGCAAAATGAAGCCAGTTATCCAAAAGGCACTCGTTAAGCTCGACGGTGGTCCGTTCAAGTTCTTCGCTTCTAAGCGCGACGAATGGGCTATCGAGACTGCATACGTATACCCAGGTCCAATCCAATACTTCGGTCCTTCGGTTGTAGCTGACCAAACTACTAAAACACTTGCTTTGGAGCACTAATTTAGCGCTTTAATAAGCATAATAATTCTGAACAACATGGGTTGCAAGTTTATAACTTGCAACCTTTTTTATTCATATATACAAACAAAAAAGCCTCCCGTATAAACGAGAGGCTTGATTTATTTTCCTAAACTCTATTTATTCAAATGGAGTGCGATTAACATCACCAAATGGAGTATCTGTATTAATGCTATTATTTGCATCTAACGACCTATTTCCGCCAAATTCACCCTCACCACCACTATTGGGCGATGGCAAACATAATATCGTTACCTTATCAACACTAAACTCTACTATTGTAGGTTTTTGGTATTTCTTTACGCTATCAATCATTATTAGGCTTATTATTACGATATCTAATTACGACCATCTGTACTAATTGTTGTGCAAAACTACTAAAACAAACGTTATATTTGCATTAATAAAATATAAAAAATAATACACAATGCTTATTAACACAATAATTACCAACATCTTACGTGAACAAACATACATTTTGAGTGATGATACTAATGAGTGTGTAATCATCGACCCTGGGTTCCAAACACAACAAGAAAAAGAATCAATTGATTCATTTTTAGCCAATCAGAAACTTAAATTGGTTGCTATTTGGTTCACTCATTTGCATCTCGATCATATGATGGGAGCAAAATATCTCACTGAAAAATACAATATACCAACTTTTGCTTGCGAAAAAGATCTAATACTACGAAAAGCAAATAAAGCAATGGCATTAGCTTGGGGCATTGACTTTGATGATGATGGTTTTGAAATAACAAACTACATAGCAGATGGAGACATAATGCACTTTGGTAATAGTACACTAAAAGCAATACACGTACCTGGACATTCACCTGGAAGCATTGCCTTCTATTCTGCCGACGATGCTTTCTGCATAAGCGGCGATGTTTTGTTCAATTGTAGCATTGGCAGAAGTGACTTAGCTGGTGGCGACGCTCAGCTACTAATCAATTCGATAAAAAGCAAACTATTTACTCTTCCTGACGAGACAACAATACTTCCTGGTCATGGCTATGCAACAACTATTGCTGATGAAAAGAAATACAACCCTTATTTAAAAAATTCGGAACTATGAATTTAACTCCTTTCATAGTTCCGAAATATCTTTTCAAGGCTTAATGCACTTTGCTATAGTTTGAGCCATCACAAGAGCACCATTACGATTAGGATGAATACCATCATCACAATAGAGTTCATCTCGACCACTTAATACTGCATTCACATCTATAATGCTTAACCCATTATTATCAGCAATTTGCTTTACGGCAGGAATTACATAATTATAAACTACAGAATCGGTAATTTCCCATCTATCGTGCGAGACATAGGCTGGTAAACACACCTTAATATCGGCATTTGGTGCAACCACTTTTAATGTATCTATCATTCGCTGATATGACGATACATACTTTTCAGCATTCCACTGAAATAATTTAGCATCATTAGTACCAAGCATCACAATGAAAATATCGGCATGATAACGCAGTGCATTACTAAACTCTTTTGCCGACCAATATGGGAAATCACCAGTTTGCATCATGGTAGTTGCACTCCGACCAAAATTCATCACTTCATAGCCACTGCCAAGAATTGAATCGAGCAAAGCAGGATAAGCATTATCGCTTTGCCACGAAATACCCATTCCTTCGGTTATACTATCACCAATACAAGCTACTTTAATGTAGCTCTTTTCATTACAACATCCAATAATTGTGAATGCTAATAAAAACATAGAGACAATTTTCATGATTATCAATATTTGATTAAATACTATGATATTTCAAAATTCAATAAAAAAGTTCAGTCACGAAAATATCTCGAGACTGAACTATATTTTCTATCATTCAAAAAATTTATCGAGAAACTTCTGAACCTCTACCATTCATAAGCGCCATAACTTCATCGGCACACACCAAATTATAGTCGCCTTCGATAGTATTTTTCAATGTTCCTGCTGCCACTGAGAAATTCAAAGCCTCTTCATCTGTGCTCAGATTATTAAGACCATATATAAGTCCAGCAACCATAGCATCACCACAACCAACACAATCGACAACATGGTCTATTACATGTGTATGTCCGACATAGAAATTGCCATCGGCTGTATACAATAACTCACTCAATACATGCACATTAGCATTAACCACATTGCGCAATGCTACGAACATTTTTTTGCATTTGGGTGCTTTCGCCATTACTTGTTTGCAAAATTTTTTGTGAGCTTCAATGTCGATATGATCATATTCCGACTTTGCATTGTAACCAACAGGCTTCACTCCAAATGCCTTTTCATACTCGCTTTCTGTACCAAAAAGCACATCGCAACGCTGTGCTAAAGCTGGCATTACCTCTTCAGCACTCTTACCGTAGCGCCACAAATTTTTGCGAAAATTGAGATCGGCCGATATTGTCAGTCCGTTTTTTTCAGCTGCTTCAATTGCTTCAAGTGTCACATCTGCTGCACTTTGCGACAACGATGGACCTATACCTGACCAGTGAAACCATGATGCACCACTAAAAACCTTATCCCAATCGACCATTCCTTTTTGTATGGTACAAAAAGAAGAATTTGCTCGGTCGTAAACTACTTTTGCTACACGTGCTGAGGCTGTGTTTTCGAAATAGTAAAGTCCCAAACGTTCGCCACCATAAATAATGTCACGAGTATCAACCCCATACGAACGTAAATCCATTACACATGCCTGAGCTATCTCATTCGAAGGTAGTCGCGTTACAAAATCACTATCCATACCAAAACGAGCGAGCGAAACGGCTACATTTGTTTCACTGCCACCAAATGTGGCACATAACATGTTTGACTGCGAAAATTTCAAATACCCAGGAGGTGTAAGCCTAAGTAAAATTTCACCAAAAGTAACTACTCTGTTGTTCATTGTCTATTAAATATACCATTGGAGGTAACAAATCAGCCACAAAAATAATGATTCTGTTTAGAATCAAAACTATAGTAATAATTTGTCTACCTTCATACGTTTACTTGTGCCTCTGATGAGCAGCTTCAAACAAAATCACCCCAGCAGCCACCGATACGTTCAAACTTTCGATGTGTCCAAACATATCAATCTTAGCATTTTGGTCACACAATTTTAGTACTTGATTAGATATTCCCTTATCCTCAGCCCCCATAACAATAACCACAGGACCACAAAAATCGACATTATGATAGTCAACTGCACCATGTTCTGTTGCACCAACAACTCGATAACCTTTGGCTTTCAACATTTTCAATGCATAAAATGGCTTCTGCGTCATACAGATAGGCATATAATGAAGTGCTCCGGCCGATGTTTTTACAGATTCTCCATTAATGGGTGCTGAGCCTTTTTCTGGTACAATAATGGCATGTACACCTGCACAATCGGCAGAACGAACGATGGCACCCATATTGCGCACATCAGTTATACCATCGAGCAAAACAACTAATGGTTGCTCACCTTTGGCTGCTGCTATCTTTTCTATTTCATCAAGTTCTATATAATCGATACGGCTAAGCATTGCAACAACACCTTGATGATTAGCTGTTGTTATGCGATCGAGAACTTCAGCATCGGCATATTGTACTCTGATACCTTTCTGCTTACATAACTTCTGAAGTTCACCAAACAATTCACCCGATAGTGCTTTGCGTGCAACTATTTTGTCAATATTTTTTCCTGCATTTATCGCTTCGATGACAGCTCGAATGCCAAATATGTAATTTTCTTCCATTATCTCTAAGAATTAAATTTATCTAATTCGTTCTGAGCATTTTCCCATCGTTCCATCTCTGCCTCAAGTTCAGCATTGACTTTAGTATAACGCTCAGACAATTCTATTGCCTCTTCGTTCGAACAATTACTCATTTTTTGCTCCAATTCAGCAATATCTTTCTCAAGTTGAGCTATGCGTCCTTCTGCATCTTTTACCGCTTTTTCTGCCTTATTACGCTTCTTATTCAACTCTTTTTGCTCTTCGTACGATAGCTTTTTCTCAGGTTCTTTTGCTATTTTAGGCGTATTTTTTTGGGGGTGTTCTACTACTACTTTCTTTTGCTCAAGTTCCCTCAAATTTTCAAGTTTACGTTCTTTCAAGAAATCGTAGATACCACCTAAATGCTCTTTCATTTTTTGATTACGGAATTCATATACTTTTGATACTAATCCGTCAAGAAATTCACGATCGTGACTCACTATAATGGCAGTTCCATCAAAATCAGCAATAGCCTTTTTTAGTATCTCTTTTGAGCGAATATCGAGATGGTTGGTAGGTTCATCGAGTACTAGTAAATTAACAGGTTCGAGCAATAAACGAATCATAGCCAAACGTGTGCGTTCACCACCTGATAATACTGATACTTTTTTCTCAATATCTTCACCAGAGAACATAAATGCTCCTAAAATGTCGCGTATTTTGGTTCGTATTTCACCAACTGCAATCTTATCAATAGTGTCAAATACAGTATCATCTGGTGATAATTTATCAGCTTGGTTTTGAGCAAAATAGCCTATTTTGACGCCATATCCAAGAACTATTTCACCTTTATGCTCTAGTTCTTGCATTATCATTCGTGCCATTGTGGTCTTACCTTCACCATTACGACCAACAAATGCAACTTTCTCGCCTCTTGCTACTTCAAAATCGACATTTTCAAGAACTACATGGTCGCCAAATGCTTTGGTTACTCCTTTTCCTTTTACTGTTATTGCACCAGAGTGTGGCGCTGGCGGAAATTTTATATGTAGTGCCGATGTATCGAACTCATCTATTTCTATTCTCTCTATTTTGTCAAGTTGCTTTATTCGGCTCTGTACTTGAACAGCTTTTGTTGCTTTGTAACGGAATCGCTCAATAAACTTTTCAGTATCTTCAATCATTTTTTGCTGATTCCGATAGGCATTGAGTTGTTGTTCAAAACGCTCTTGACGTAACTCCAAATATTTAGAGTAATTAGCTTTATAATCATAAATTTTTCCAAGCACAATCTCGATAGTCCTTGTTGTTACATGGTCGAGAAAAGCACGGTCGTGCGAAATGACAACAACAGCTCCACTATACCCTTTCAGGAAATCTTCGAGCCATTGTATCGATTCAATATCAAGATGGTTGGTTGGCTCATCGAGCAAAAATATATCAGGGCGTGAAAGTAAGATTTTTGCTAACTCAATACGCATTCGCCAACCTCCAGAGAATTCACCTGTGTTGCGATCGAAATCGGTTCGTTCAAATCCCAATCCTTTTAATGTTGTCTCTATTTCTGCTTTATAGTTGTTGGCTCCAATCATACTTAACCGCTCTGTTTTATCGGTTAGTTCGGTCAAGAAATCGATGTATTCTTGACTCTCATAATCGGTGCGTGTAGCCAGCTCATTTTGCATTTCTTCGAGCTCAACTTGCATAGCCTTTATTTCTCCAAAAGCCATCTCGGCCTCTTCAAAAACAGTGCGAGTATTCTCATGATTCATGTGCTGTGGCAAATAGCCAATACGATAGCCTTTGGGTCTGCTAACTGTACCTGACGTAGGCTGTTGCAAACCTGCAATAATCTTCAGCATAGTTGACTTTCCTGCACCATTTTTGCCAGCAAGTCCGAGCCTATCTTTTGAAGTTATATTGTAAGTTATGTTTTCAAACAGACGGAATCCGCCAAACTCAACTGTCAATCCGTTGACCGCAATCATCTGATATTTTTTATTCTATGTTATTAACTGTTATGCTATTATCTGGTGCAAACAATACTTTTTTAAGCCCTACGTTAACTTGTCCGCCCCAATTCGATAACTTAGAGAAGTTGAAATTTGACTGAACCAAATCAACATCCACATCATTGATATTTCTAATAACCCCAGGTCCCTTCTCTCGCATAGCTGTTATAAATTGAATTGCGACATCGTAACCCCATAAAGCATACTCGCTATATCCCGACTGCCCCTTATTTTTTTGGAAATAAGGAGTAAAAGCAACTGGCTCTGCAAAATATTCTCTACGATATTTCGACATTACATTTCTGGCTGCACGATCTTTATAGTCAATTGCAAATGTGGTGTATATGCTTGTATTCAATTTATGAAATACCTCAACCTCTATGGTCTGGAATGTAAGCCATTCTCCTATTCCATATAGCGACACTGCTGCATCAGTTTTTTGATCTATAACGCTAGCTATTGCAACGATAACACTATTAAGCTGAGCTTCTGATGCTGTTGGCATCAATAGTACATTTTCCTTTTCAATACTAAGCATAGCCAATAGTTTTTCACTCTTCGAGGCATCGTATGTTATCTGCTGATATTCTATGCCACGTGCCTTACACTGTTGCCTAACTCGCTCATAACGCATAACATCCAATCTACTTCGAGTTGAACATGTGAGCAGTATTACATTCTTGCCAACACAATCTTCTACCAACTTATCCATAACAACATTAACCATAACTGTGTCGATTACACTAGCTTGGAATAGATATGGATTATCATTAATTGTGCTATCCATCTGTGCAAACGGCAATACCATTGGTATTTGGTTGGCTTTTGCCATTTGTGCAACACTTCGCATTTCGTCTATTTTTGCCGGACCTATAATTAAGTCGATATCTGGATTGGTAAACTGACTCACCGTGGCCAGTGTCATTTTATTGCTTGTATCAAAAACATGCAACTTTATATTTGTACCACTTTGCTTTAACGAATCGGCTGCCATGCGTACTCCTTGATAAAACTCAAGATAACGATATGTTTTAAATGTAGGAGCAGAATCACTCTTACGAGCTTGTCTAACTTTATACATTTCGTTTTCTGCGTCAAATGGGAGCATCAGAGCCACATCGATAGTTGGTCGACCACTTTTTTCATAATTGTATTGTTCTACAACTATTGCATCATTGTCAGAACCTATATATATGGGGTCTGTAGTTGCAGGTGTTGTATTTCTAACAATTTCGTAATGCGGTATGCGTAGCACTTGTCCGCGCTGTAAAGCATATACATCAATACCTGCATTAGCTTCTGACAATTGTTCGGGAGTTATATCATACTCTTTTGTTATAGAGTACAATGTCTCCTTTCGTTGAACTTCATGACTTGAATAAGTGATAGTATATACATCATTTTTGGGTACAGCTACAATTTGCCCAACTTGCAATGTTTGCCAATTAATATTAGCATTGGCTTCTGATATTTTATCTTGAGCCACATTGTATCGACCGGCAAGTGAAAACAATGTTTCTCCTGAAACTATTCTGTGATAATAGAAATATTCATCTTCGGTTGGAATATTTGTGTCGGGTATTCTAACAATTGTACCTACCGAGATTGCATTTATATCGAGTGTTGGATTAGCTTCTACTATATTAATGGCTTTAACTCCATATTTCACACCAATGCTATATAACGTTTCGCCTGGTTGAACGACATGCAATCTGTACTCTGACTTTTGTGCCATTGCAACTTTCAGAACTTGTCCTTCTGAGATTCCAGACATGGCAGTAGGATTAAGTTCATAGAATTCCGATAGCGTCATATTATAACGTTTAGCTATCGAATAAGCAGTTTCCCCCTTCGACACTATATGTGCAGCTCCTTCTGATGCTACTTGCTGCTGTTCTTTAATCGGGATACGAATTGTCATGCCAACTACTAATCCTTTTTCTTTGAGCTCTGGATTAGCTGCAATAATATCTTCCTGACTTACATTGTTGTTGATACTGAGTCGGTATAGACCTTCGCCCTTTTCCACTGTATGCAATTTATATGCTCGTCCATTCTCAGTAACAACTTGTTGTCCTGTCGCTCCTACTGCGACTAATGTTAGCGCTATTGTTGCCAACAAACTACCTATGCTTTTCCCCATCAAAACTTTGTTTTAATGCATATAGATTTGTGTATGCACATATTTGGGTGCGAATTTACTGAATTTTATCCGAATGCCCACCTAGTATAAAAACAAAATCCCTGCAACCATCACGGCGCAGGGCAAAATCAGAGTTGTGCATGAAAAAACTACTCTCAACGAGTGTAGTATCTTTATATGTCGTCCGTGTTAGTCACGGTGCATATTTCATTTCCGAAATACATTGACAATATACGCCAATGTCTGTGCGATGTTTCAATATGTATTGAAAATTTTTAGCTTTTTTCTCAAAAATATGAAAAAAGAACTTTTCAAAACACTACTACATTCAGTATAACATCTTGTTTTTTAGACGATAATGTATTTGAATAGCATCAAATAAAAAAGACATCTTTAACGACACCCTCTCCTACTGCATCATTTATTCGTCCTATAATGCGTCCTTTCTGCTGCAACAACTCGTGCTTCAACACACTAGATGCTAACTGAACATACAAAACGCCATTGTTCATATAGACTCTTTGAGTTACTCGACCGACATGTGGACCGACTATAACTTGCCACATGTTGACTACCCTATTTTCAAGCATCTGACTGCCAATCTTTTCTTCACGCATTATATCAAACACTATCTCAGATAAATGTTTCGACGTATCCCACTTTCCTTCCATTTCTTACACTTCGTTAATGTTGCCACTCTCGACTTGAAATATTTTATAATCCTTATTTGCTTTTTCTAAAACAGCTTCGAGCCTACTTTTGTTTGTATCTGTAATAAATATTTGCTCAAAATGTCCTGATGCCATAAGTGATATTAAATTATCACCTCTTGCTGCATCGAGTTTGTCAAATACATCATCAAGCAACAATATCGGTTTTATTCCATTATATTCTGTCAGATATTGAAATTGTGCTAACTTCAATGCTATGACAAATGATTTGCGTTGTCCTTGTGAACCAACTCGTTTTATCGGATACTCTCCAAG
>JBGUYH010000160.1:0-5134 GCA_045118595.1 Bacteroidales bacterium
AGAATTAATACGTTTTGATTGGGCAATGAAACGCCTATTGCGAAACAAGACCAATTATGTGGTGCTTGAGGGGTTGCTTACGACATTGCTTGGCAAACAGATAAAGATAAACAAATTGCTTGAGAGTGAGAGTAATCAAGAGAGTGAAGAGGCAAAACAAAATCGTGTAGATTTATTGGCTGAAGATAAAGATGGTAAGTTGTATATAATTGAAGTGCAAAATGAAACAGAAACAGCTTATTTTCAGCGTATTCTATTTGGTGCTTCAAAGTTAATAACTGAGTATATAAATAGAGGTCAAGGATATGAAAATATTCACAAAGTATATAGTGTCAATATTGTATACTTTAATTTAGGTCATGGCACTGATATAGTGTATCATGGGAAAACAGAATTTCGTGGTGTGCATAATAACGAGTTGTTGCGTCTGACACCTTTTCAGCAGCAAAAGTTTGATGCCAAAGAGATTAGTGATTTATATCCAGAATATTTTATACTGAAAGTTAACGATTTTAATAAATGGTCGAAAGTTCCACTTGAGCAGTGGATATATTTCCTTAGCACAGGTAATATTCCTGATGTAGCTGATGCTCCAGGTTTGCCAGAAGCACGTGAAAAGTTGAAAGTGGCAAGAATGACGCGTAGTGAATTAGCGGCGTATTATCGTCATTTAGATAATGCTGTAATAATGAAAGATGTGGTAAATACAGCTTGGGAAGAAAGTCGTTTTGAAGGTCATCGCGCAGGGCGTGCAGAAGGTCTTGCAGAAGGTCTTGCAGAAGGGCGTGCAGAAGGACGAGCAGAAGGACGAGCAGAAGGGCGGATGGAAGAACGAATAGATATGGTTCGTAAAATGAAGTCGATGAAGATGAGTACAGAAGATATTTCAAGAATAACAGCTCTCTCTTTGGAAGAAATAAATAACATAGAGTGACAATATATTAATATCCAAAATATACAACTATGAAGATAGAAATGCCAAAGTTGCAATATGCAGCAAATGCTTTAGAACCAATAATTAGTGAACATACTATAGGTTTTCATTATGGGAAGCACTTACAGACATATGTCAATGCACTTATTAGCTTAGTAAAAAATACTGAGTTTGAAAATATGACTGTGGAGGATATTATACGAAATGCGTCCAATGGGGCTATATTTAATAATGCAGGACAGATATTTAATCATACATTCTATTTTATGCAGTTATCTGCGCCAAAGAAAAATAATGTTCCGCAAGGAAGATTGGCACAACTGATAAACGATGCATTTGGGAATTTTGAAGAGTTTCAGAAATTATTCACGCAAGCAGCAACTACTTTGTTTGGTTCTGGTTGGGCATGGTTGTCACAAGATGCACAAGGTAATTTGGTTATAACAAAGGATCAAAATGCGAATTGTCCACTTACTCAAGGCCTTAATCCTTTGTTTGTGGTTGATGTATGGGAACATGCTTATTATCTTGATTATCAGAATCGTCGAGCCGATTATGTTGCTGCAATTTGGGATGTAGTAGATTGGAGTGTTGTAGAAAGACGGTTGAAGTAAAAATAGCTATGAAAGTTTTGCATTTCGGAACTCTTGATATGTTGGCAGGTGGACCTGCTATGAGTACGTATTTGACATTATTTGGACTTCGTGAAAATGGAATTGATGCACGAATAGCTATGTATCCATTGTCGGTAAATGGATGTTTAAAAGGAGATAATATACCATTGAATTATGTTAGTAGACCAATTGATAGAAAATTGTGTTATTCTCCTTGTTTAAAAACTGAGTTATCAAATTTGGGCACTTTTGACATATATCATGCTCAAGGTGTTTGGCTTTATTACACCTATGCTCTTATTGATGTAGCACGTTCAAAAAATAGACCATATATAGTAACTCCACGAGGTATGTTATATCCACAAGATATAGCTAAGTCAAGTACTTTCTTTAAGAAATTGTCGCTATGGTGGCGTTTGAAAAATGACCTTAACAGAGCTGCTTGTGTCCATGTAACATGTGATGATGAAATGCATTATTGTCGTGATTTAGGAATTACTTCTCCAATGGCTGTTATTCCGAATCCGGTAGAAATAATAGATTATAAAGAGCAAAAGCAAGATGAAATATTTCGTCTTGGTTATTTAGGTCGTTTGTCGCCACGTAAAAATGTAGAAAGTCTTATTCGTGCTTTCGCTCAATTGGGGAGTAAAGCATCGAATGCAGAGCTGATTATCATTGGTGGCGGTGATGATAGGTATGAACAATTTTTGAAGAGTGAAGTTTCTCGGTTAAACTTACACAATGTCCGTTTCTTGGGATTTTTGTCAGGTGATGCTAAAAATGAAGCAATAGCATCATGTTCTGTATTAGCTATGCCAAGTGAGTTTGAAAATTTGGGGAATGTAATTCTAGAAGGATTGGTTAGAGGAATACCATGTATAGCTACAAAAGGAGCTCCATGGTCAGAATTAGAAAGCAAGAAGTGTGGTTGGTGGGTTGATTATAGTCAAGATGCAATAACCCAAGCTATAGACGCTGCAATGAGTACTTCAGTTCCAGAATTGAAATCAATGGGACAACGTGGTCGGCAGTTGATGGAAGAACGTTATTCGGTTGATGCTGTTGCTCAGAGTATGAAGCTATTGTATGAATGGATTTTGAATAATGGCGAGAAACCCAATTTTGTTCATACGTGCCACTAATTTTGATATTGTTAGGTAATGAAGATATTACACTACTTGCCAGATATTGATAAATCGAGTGGAGGTGTATTACGTTATGTGCAAGTGTTGATGAAAACGCTTGGGCAAAGTATAGAACTCCATTTGTTAACTTGTCATACTGCTGATGAAATGGAAGTGACAGGTTGTAATGTCCATTATTTGTCGGTACGATATATACCAAGTTGGAATACAAAGCGCGAATTTATGAATATTCTTGAGATGGTAAATCCTGATATATTTCACACCAATTCGTGTTGGATTCCAACTAGTGCATATACTGCAATTTGGGCTAAGGAGTTTGGATGTAAAGTCGTGTATACTCCTCATGGAATGCTTGAACCATGGATCTTGAATAGGCACTATTGGTTAAAAAAACTTCCTGCATTGTTATTATATCAGCGAAGAGCTATTCGTAAAGCAGATTTGTTACATGCTACGTCGGATGGTGAAATGCATAATTTGTTGAGTTTGGGATATAATGATAACGTTTGCATTATTCCTAATCCGATAGATACGAAAGTAATAACATTGAAGAGAAATTGGCATAGAACCAATCATATACTCTATTTAGGTCGTGTTCATGAAAAAAAAGGTATACGTAATTTGCTTGATGTTGTGAGTGAACAACGTCAATTGCTAAAAGGATATGTTGTTGATATTGTTGGCGATAGCGATATAGAGCAATCGTATCTTAAAGCTGAGTTGATGCAACATGTAAAGCAGTTAAATATTGATGATATTGTAAAATTTCATGATGGCGTCTATGGAGCTGATGAATGGGATTTTTTTCATAATGCAGATGTTTTTGTACTTCCTACTTATTCTGAAAATTTCGGTATTGTAGTAGCAGAAGCATTGGCTTGTGGTGTGCCTGTAATAACAACTCAAGGAACTCCTTGGAAAGAACTAGAAACACATAATTGTGGATGGTGGATAGAGATAGGCACAGAACCATTGAAGGTCGCATTGCTCGATTTTATGAAAAAGAGCGAAGCTGAACTTGAACAGATGGGTAGGAATGGTCGGAAGTTAGTAGAGGAAAAATATTCATCAGAACGCATAGCGGAACAGTTTCTTGATATGTATAAAAAGTTAGCAGATAAGAATTAACATTTTAGACCCCATATAACAATGAAATCACTAAAAGGAACAAAAACAGAAAAAAACCTCATGGAGGCTTTTGCTGGTGAGTCGATGGCTCGTAACAAGTATTCGTATTACGCATCGCGTGCAAAAAAGGATGGTTACGAACAAATGGCTGCAATATTTGAAGAAACAGCAGCTAATGAAAAGGAACATGCAAAATTGTGGTTCAAACATCTTCATGGTGGTGCAGTACCTGATACAATTGCCAATTTGAACGATGCTGCTGATGGCGAGAATTTTGAATGGACAAATATGTACGACCGTATGGCACGAGAAGCAGACGAGGAAGGCTTTCATGATATAGCTGAGCAGATGCGAGGTGTTGCTAAAATTGAGCGTGAGCACGAAGAACGTTATCGCAAATTGCTAAAGAATATCAACGATAAGAAAGTATTTACCAAAGATGGTGATTGTGTTTGGCAATGTCGCAATTGTGGGCATATTGTAGTGGGTAAGAGTGCTCCTGAAAAATGTCCAGTATGTGATCATCCACAGAGCTTCTTTGAGGTGAAAAAAGAGAATTATTGATGCAACAGACTGAAGAAATTGGTCAATTGACGTTGAGTAACAAATTGAGACGCGTGTTATGGAACATCGTGTCTCTTTTCTTATTTCGTCCATTTGTTACCAATGTATTTGCAGGATGGCGTAGGTGTGTATTGCGTTTGTTTGGTGCAAAAATAGCAAATAGTGCAAATATTTATCCATCAGCTAAAATCTGGGCACCTTGGAATTTAATGATGGAAGATGGTAGTTGTATAGGACCTAATGTTATATGTTACAATCAAGCGATTGTTGTGTTGAAAGAAAATGCAATAGTTTCTCAGTATTCCTATTTGTGTACAGCTGGACATCGTACTGACCAAAGAAATACTGCTGAAGCGGGGCTTGTTGTGGCATCTATCTTAATAGATAAGGATGCTTGGATTGGTACTCGAGCCTACATAGGTATGGGAGTAACAATAGGCGAAGGGGCTATAGTAGGTGCAACAGCTTCAGTTTATAAAGATGTTGAACCATGGACTATTGTTGGGGGTAATCCTGCAAAGTTTATTAAGAAACGAGAGTTGAAAAAAAATCGATAGTTAAAATTATGCAAAAACAGAGTATAGCGGCTATAATTTTAACCAAAAACGAAGAAAAACACATAGTGCGGTGTTTAGCTTCGCTCCGAGGTATTTGCGATGAAGTAGTTGTAGTCGATTGTTTTTCGACCGACCATACATGTGAATTGGCTACTCGAAATGGAGCTCGTGTGGTGCAACACGAATGGG
>JBGUYH010000161.1:0-5155 GCA_045118595.1 Bacteroidales bacterium
TAAGGGCACTTTCTTTATATTATTCTCGCTACATTATTTGTAGCATAACTTTATAACTCCATCATTATTAAACATAATAGTGTAAAAGTATTGTAGATTATTTTTGCTTTTTTTACAAAAATTATATATTTGCGTCTTAAACTAACTAACACTCTATTTTTATGAAAAGGATATTCACATTTGGTTTATTCTTATTGATGTACTATTGTGCCCATTCACAAATGTCGCAGTTTCAAACTCTCTACATCTACAATTTTGCCACAAAAATAGGTTGGGCAGTTGAGAATGCTACAAAAGGAACGGTCAGAAACATTATTTATAACAATAGTATAACAACCAAAATCTACAAATTAGGAACTTCTAAAACGATTATCCCACACCAATCGACTATATCTACTAACAATTATTATATATTAGGATAATCGGTTCATTCACAAATAACAATATTTGTGAATGAACAAAATGATATAAAATATTCAAATGGGAACTTCAATAAAGTCAGAAACAAATCTGATTAAGTATCGAAGTTGCTCATTCCTATATAACCATATCAAACAGAATATTTATGAAAACAAGAAATATAATCATAGCAATATTGGCTACAATGTTATGTACCAACATTGATGCACAACAAAAACTAACCAAAGAAGAGATTCTTGCCATGAGTATTGGTGAGTTGTCCGAATTGCCACTCGAAGACCTCATGGAAGCTGTTGAAACACTTGGCGTATCAAGTGTAGATGAATTATTTGCACTCATTATGAATAAGAATGTATCATCAGCATCCAAAACAGAAGAGGACTCGTTCACATCGCCATTATCATCAACAGTAATAACACGCGATGAAATTCGCACATACGGCATTACAACTATAGAAGAGGCATTACGACTCATTCCTGGTATGATTGTATCGGAAAAGACCAATGGCGTATACGACGTACAAATGCGCGGTTTGAACAACATTCCCGACAACAATATCATACTCTATACAGAAAATGCCAATACACTTCTTATGGTCGATGGACGCATTGCCCACAACTATGCTATGGGTGCTCCTATGATGGATGTGTTACCAATATCAATAGAAGATATAGAACGTATCGAAGTGGTTCGCGGTGCCACATCTGCATTATATGGTCCTAATGCTGTTAACGGTGTTATAAATATCATAACTAACAAACCCGACCAAAACATAGCTAAAGTTAGTGGTTGCATAACCATTGGCAACAATGCCTACACGGGTGAAGCTGCTCTTCGCCGCATATGGAATAGTAAAATTGCTACAGGACTGACCTTCAACATGCAACTACGCAAACGTCCGACTGAACAAATTTATGTAATGCCAGCTATTAACTCGTTCTTACTCGCCAATGAAAAACTGATACCTGATTATACATCACTAACAGTTAGTGAACAACAGTTTGGACAAATGCTACAAACAGGTGAACTAACCGACTTACGCGGAGGAGCATACATTGACCCTCAAAATGTACGCGGGCACGTCACTATATCGACAGCCGATGATGAAGAAGGCAACACATATTACATATTGCGTCGAACACATATTGAACAAACTGACGAGATATATCCAACACCTGATGTATCACGCAAAAACGTAGGTGTAAATGGCTATCTCACACTCACCCCAACTACAGATACCCGTATCGACATATCAGGAGGTTATCAATATTCGTTTGTAGCCAACACACCACTTGGTAATGAGAATTTCAGTTTCCGTAATAGAGAATACTCTACTGCCTACGTAAATTTAGCAGCCGACATAAAAGGGTTGCACGTATTGGCCAACTATTTAGGAGGTGTCAACGACTATTGCATAGGAAATCGCTCATTCTACATGTATAATAAGATGGCTAACGCATCTATTGAATACGAGGTAAATGTCGGAGGATTGAATATTCGTCCTGGTATCGGATACCAAAAAACACACTTCAAAGACCATGAACCATTAGCTCTCGTTGATTACGGCAATGGACATGAAGAAGTAAGTGGATTTTTTGGATACTATTCAAAGGGCAACAATTATTGTGAAAATCAAAATATATCAGGTTACCTCAAACTCGATTATCACCACAATGGTCTTCGCCTTGTAGGTGCTGCCCGATTCGATAAAACCAAATACCCCGATGAATGGAACCCAACATGGCAATTTGTAACATCATACCAATTCAACGACAATAATTTCATTCGTCTCAACTACGGCAGAGCACGTCGTTCTGCTGTGTTAGCTAACACTAGTTCAAACTATAATTGGCATCACGAAGGAGCTCCCGAATACTTACAATATTTGGGTAACGAAGAGACACCACTCGTAAAGATTGACAACGTTGAAATAGGTTATCGATGGAAACCAACCGACCGATTACTTGTTGATGCCGAAGCATTCATGTCGTGGAGTTCTGATTATGGAGAACTAAAATCATATGAAAGTATGTTACGCCTATCTGGTACCTCACTCAATAATGCATTAGTCGGATTAATGAGTGGCTCTATCGATGCAGCATCACTCGGTGCTAGTTTACCATCTATGTTCGGAACAAAGACATACATCCGCTACGATGAAGTACCATTCAAAGTGCAACAAATGGGTATCAGTCTCAACCTCGATTGGATAATAAGCAGTAAACTCATTGCAAAAATCAATGCCAATATACAACGCACAACCATCGATAACTATTATAAATATAGCCAAGAAGAGATGATTATGCGACAACTATTGCATAGCAAAGATGTTACACTCGCCAACATCGGACCTCTGATTACCGAAGTGATGACTGGTGCACAAACAAAAGCTTACATTGCTACTATAGAAGGTAAAGACGCGCAAGCTGCAGCAATGGCTTACATTGAAGCTTGCACTGGCTACACCCCTATACATAACTACGCAACCATGTTCAACGCCATGACTGAAGATGAACAACAAAACTACCTTGAAGAATTAAAAAACATGTACGAAGCAGGACAAATGGTTGACGGCAATGTGCGCCCACTCGGATTATACTATGCCCTAAAATACAACGTACGTTATGACCGAGAATCGGATAGCTACTATTTTGGCAGCACAGTAGCTGAACCATATACCACAGAGGATAACTACAAGCACAAAGCTGCACCAGCCTTCTATGGAAACATTGGACTCATCTATCGTCCGACTGAAAAATTATCAATATCGACCTACGCATACCTAATGGGCAAACGTGAATACACCACAATAATAGGCACACAAGAGGTCGATCCATATTGCACAATCAATATGAAAATAGGCTACAAACCTATTCCACAATGCGAAATATTTATGTCGGCTCACAACCTTCTAAACACACAAAAACGAGAATTTATCTACACCGATAAAATAGAAGGAACATATAGTGTAGGTATCAATTTCGCATTCTAAAAACATAAAGAAATAGTAATTTACTCATTCTTTGAAAGGGAGATTGGCATAAACCACTCTCCCTTTTTGCTTCAAATACAAATTGATAATATCAGCACAATTGAGTAATTTTGCGCCGCTAAGCGACAGACAACATGGCTCAAATAAAAGAGATAGAGATAAAAAATGCCCGTGTCAATAATTTGAAGGGCATCGATGTAAAAATACCACGTAACAAATTTACAGTAATAACAGGTGTAAGCGGTTCGGGCAAGTCTTCACTAGCCTTCGACACACTCTACGCTGAAGGACAACGACGATACGTTGAAAGTCTGAATTCATACGCACGTCAATTTCTCGGCAGAAACAATAAACCTGAGGTAGACTACATAAAAGGTATACCACCAGCCATTGCTATTGAGCAAAAAGTTAACACACGCAACCCTCGCTCTACTGTTGGTACGTCAACAGAGATTTACGACTACCTAAAACTACTCTTTGCTCGCATCGGTCACACTATTTCACCAATATCAGGCCAAGAAGTAAAACGTGACACTGTTACCGATGTGGTCAACTTCATAACATCGCTCACCGAGGGCACAAAAGTTGCCATAATGTGTCCACTTGCTGAACATAGAGTTGCATACCTTACATCGCTAATGCAACAAGGTTTTAGCCGTATAGAAGTAAATGGTGAATTTATACGCCTTGATGAGACAAGCATAAATAATTTGCCACAAAATATAGATGCTGTCAATTTGGTTATCGACCGCATATCGAGTAATAAAGAAGCCGACACAATAACCCGCTTAGCCGACTCTATAAGCACAGCATTTTATGAAGGTAATAATAGCTGCATTGTGCGCACATACAATAATACCAACAATAGTTTCACAGATCACTATTTCTCAGACCGCTACGAAGCCGATGGTATGACATTTGAAGAACCATCTGTTCACCTATTTACATTCAATAGTCCAATTGGAGCTTGCCCAGTATGCGAAGGCTTTGGCAATGTTATAGGAATTGATGAAAATCTTGTCATTCCTGACAAAAGCAAAAGCGTAGCCGAAGATTGTGTTGTTTGTTGGGTTGGTCCCAAACTAAGTGAATGGAAACGCGATTTCATGCTCGCAGCAAGCAAACTCAACTTCCCAATATATCGTCCGTACTACGAACTCACCGATAACGAGAAAAAGATATTATGGAAAGGAGCCAAAGGTATATATGGCATCGATGCCTTTTTTGAATACGCCAAAGAACAACAATACAAAATACAATATCGTGTCATACTATCACGCTTCAGAGGCAAAACCAAATGTCCAGAATGCAATGGACTCCGACTTAGAAAAGAAGCCACATACATACAAGTAGCAGGTCGCACCATAACAGAACTTATTGCACTACCAATAAGTAAGCTAAAAGAGTGGGCCGACAATGTAGAACTAAGCGAACACGAAAAAGAGATAGCCGAACGACCACTTACCGAAATACGCACCCGACTTGACATATTATGCGAAGTCGGACTAGAATATCTAACACTCAATCGCCAATCATCGACACTATCAGGTGGCGAAAGTCAGCGTATCAACATCGCCACATCACTTGGTAGCAGCCTTATAGGTTCACTATACATACTCGATGAACCAAGCATAGGTTTGCACTCTCGCGACACTATCAAACTTATCAAAGTACTACGCAAATTGCGCGATTTGGGTAACACTGTCGTTGTTGTTGAACATGACGAAGACATCATACGTGCAG
>JBGUYH010000162.1:0-16114 GCA_045118595.1 Bacteroidales bacterium
CAAATATGTTGTCGGATAGTTCAAAAAATTTGTTGGCTTGTGCATTTACGAGTATTAAGCTACCAAATATTTTGCATTGTGTGATGCTTATGTTATCGAAGAATATGCATTTTGCCATTTTTAGTTGTCCGATAAATGTAGCATTGAGCATGGTTATGCGTCCACCGAACTGTGAATTTGTAAAGTCGCAAAGTGCATTGGCATAGGCGTTTGAAAAATCGGTATAGCCGCCAAAACGGGAATCGGTAAAAGTTACAATATTGTCAAAATGGCAATATTGAAAATTTGCGTCTTGACTAAAATTAACCTTGGCAAATGATGTTCGTTGGTTGAATATTGAGCTGATAAATAGTGCATTGCCCTCAAATTGAGTTCCGCTGAACGAGGCACCATTGTTGCTTATTCCACAGAAGTCGGCTTCGGCACGGAAATGACACTCTTCAGCATCGAATCGGAAGGCAAATTGCGCTTGCCGGAAGTTGATATTTTTCAGAAAAACACAATTACGAAAAGCTACATTGCGCATGAAAATGCACGATGCAGTATTGCCATTGTGAAGTGTAGTGAAGGCAATAACATCATCTTCGAATACGCAGCCATCGAACACAATGTCGCAATCAATATAGGTCATAACAGAACCTATGTTTTGATTATTATCAACTTGTGTAAAATCGAGTAAGCCAACAATGTGAGCATTACTTATTACTACCGATTTGTTACTTTTGATACGTTTTACAACATCAGAAGCTCGTAGTGTAGTCGATTTGCTGTTGCTCGGTGAGGCGCTGCATGACGTGCAGAGTCCAAGCAAGGTTAGCATTGATACAATGATAGTGAAGAGATTTTTCATTATGTATGAAATTTTTTTGTTTTGCACATTGTGCGCAATTAGTTGTTGATGCTGATTTGTTATAGTCATAGCATTTATGATAATATGGCGAAAATACTAAAAAAATATGAATTGATATTTACGAATTATGGTGTGTAAATATGCAACTTATAATTACGAATGAGGAAAATGCTTATTTTTGTGTGCAATATTAATAACTAAAAACAAAGAAATATGAAACGTGCATATCTCATAGCTTCGCTATTTATCTCGGCTATAATGTTCACATCGTGTGGTTCGGTGGTATCAACAACGTCGAGCAAACCAAAAAATACAACAACTAAAACAGCAACATCTGATACTCATTCGGCAGGCTCAACGTCAGTTTCGGCAAAACAAACAAATTCAAGTGTACAATCGGCAGGACAAGCTACATCAGCAGGCACAACGTCGAAAGGACGTAAGAGTAGCACATCCAAATAGTTGTGTGATAATTGATTATGTTTTAGCAGCATTTCTCTATTTGCGTTAATGAATTTTAACTCATAATGTAAGTGTTTGATATATAATTAATTACCAAGGATGTTTGTGTGCAAAAATAACACGTAATTTAAAAATTAACACAAAAAAGAGTGTGTCATTGTAGGGTGGTGGATAACTTTGCAGCGTTGATTTTAGGTTGGTTAGAATAGTCTTGAACTTTTTTGTGAGTTCTGATATTCGAACTTTTGCGATGGAAGGTCATGAGCTGGTGTTGCAAAAGGCAGCCTAAGAAAAGCTAAATAATGAATAGAAACCTAAGAACCAAAATTTTTGCAATTGGTTGTATGGCAACAATGGTAATGTTGTCATCAAACAAGAAAGAAGCTGAAAGCCAAGTTTATACTGAGCAAATGCAAAAGATGGACGGCATTGAAGAAGTAAATGGCCGTCGACTGTCGACCGATAGTCTAAAAGGAAAGATGATAATACTTAACTTTTGGGCTTCATATGATGCACAATCGCGCATCAACAGCTACAAGCTACTACAAGTAGCCGAGGATTATGAAAGTCAGAAATTCCACAATGGCGATGGACTCGAAGTGGTCAGCGTATCGCTCGATAAATATCGTTCGCCATTGAAAAAGGCAATCCAAACTGACGGAACTGAGTGTTTTCACCACATTTGCGACTACAAGGGTGTCGATTCAGATTGGGCAAAACTTTTTGAAGTATATAGCCCCGTCAATCTTCTAATCGATGCAGATGGTAAGGTCGTAGCGCGTGATTTTAATGTAGAAACAATGCGTGTAACACTCGATATGCTTGCTAATGAAGATTAAAAATTAGTAAAGCATAAAAAATATATTAGTCGCATATCATATTGCAAACATGCATAGGATATGCGATTTCCATTTGTGTGTTCTGCATAGTATGTGTTGCCAATTATCGGTTGTTAGTTATTTTTTTATTCGACATCGATTCTTATATGTAGACCTACAGCAAAATTGTGGATTTTACTATAAATAATTGATAATTATACAGCATTTTGGAAATATTGCTATTGTTCTGTATTTTTGGCGGATAAAATCAGAATTGCATATTATCAATAATTAAAAAGAGGCTTTTATGAATAAAATAAAGACAATATTTGCAATACTTGCATTGTTTATATCTATGTCGAGTTATGCTCAAGTTGTAGGACTCGAAGTAGGAAATAAAGCTCCAGAGCTTATATTTAACGATACAAAGGGACAAGCTATTGCACTTAGTTCGCTAAAAGGTAAAATGGTACTTATCGATTTTTGGGCATCGTGGTGTGGTCCGTGTCGCTTCGAAAATCCTAATGTAGTAGCTGCTTATCGAACATATAAAAACAGAGAGTTCAAGAATGGTAGCGGTTTTACTATTTATAGCGTATCGCTTGATAACAATGCCGACCGATGGAAAAATGCAATTGTAAAAGATAGCTTGGAATGGAATGCCCATGTTTGCGATTTTGGTGGTTGGAATAGCAAAGCTGCACAGAAATATAATGTGCATAGCATACCATCTAACTTTTTGATAGATGGAAACGGCATCATAGTAGCCAAAAATTTGAGAGGACAGAATCTGAAAGCAGCGCTTGAATATTTCTTAAAGAAGTAAACATAGAAAGGCATTTGTCGAATATAAATAGTCGAAATGAAATACTGACATGGCAGTCTGAATGACTGCCATTTTGTTTGTTGAATACGACAATGTGTCAGAATTTTAGTTAGTGGCAAACTATTTGAAGAGAGTGGACGAACATTTTTTGTCGAACAGCAGAGAAAAATAAAAATATCACAATATTATGTCAGCAGAAGAACAGAAAGCAACAGAGGAACAGACCCAGCAAGCGGAAGAACAAGTAGAAAATGCTGCAACTGAAGCACAGCCTGATGCAGAACCGCAACAAGCCGAATCTGAACCAAAGAGTGAAACCGATGAGCTGAAAGATAAATTGGCCGAAATGAATGATAAGTATGTACGTTTGGCTGCCGAATACGACAACTACAGAAAGCGTACTATGAAAGAAAAGGCCGATTTGATAAAAGGAGCAGGTAGCGATATTTTGGTAGGTCTATTGCCTGTAATGGACGACTTTGAACGTGGCTTGGCGCATATGACAGATGCTGCAGATGTGGCATCGTTGAAAGAAGGTGTCGACATTATATATAAGAAATTTTCAGAATTCTTGACAAAAAAAGGTGTTACAGAAATAGCAGCTAAGGGCGAAGTGTTTGATGCCGATGTGCACGAAGCTGTAACTACCATACCAGCACCATCTGATGACCTCAAAGGAAAAGTGTTCGATTGTGTCGAGAAGGGTTATCGAATGGGCGATAAAGTAATTCGTTTTGCTAAAGTTGTGGTTTGTCAATAAATCAGAATTTGAGACAAAACAGAAAGTTTTTTGAACAATGGCAAAGAGAGATTATTACGAAGTGCTTGGTGTGTCGAAAAGCGCATCGGCCGATGAAATAAAGAAGGCTTATCGTAAGTTGGCCATAAAATATCACCCAGATAAAAACCCTGGTGACAAAGAGGCTGAAGAGAAGTTTAAAGAGGCAGCCGAAGCTTACGATGTATTGTCGAATGCTGAGAAAAAAGCAAAGTATGACCAGTTTGGTCACGCCGCATTTGAAAATGGTGGTGGCGGTGGCTACTATGGCGGTGGAATGTCGATGGATGACATTTTTAGTCAGTTTGGCGACATCTTTGGCTCGTTTGGCTTTGGCGGTGCACGTAGGGGCGGCAGACGAGTTAATAAAGGAACAAGTTTGCGTGTTAAGGTTAAACTTAACTTGAGCGAAATTGCCAATGGTGTAGAGAAAAAGTTTAAGGTAAAGAAGCAAGTGCAGTGCCCTGATTGTGGCGGTACTGGTGCTAAGAGTGCTTCAGCAGTGCAAACATGTTCATATTGTCATGGTACTGGCGTTATAAATCAAGTGGTGCAGTCTATATTCGGCCCAATGCAGAGTCAGAGCACATGTCCGCATTGCCATGGCGAAGGAAAGGTGATAACCGATAAATGTACACACTGTCATGGAACAGGACTTGTAGAAGAGGAAGAGGTTGTTACTGTTAAGATTCCAGCAGGTGTAGAAGCAGGAATGCAACTTAATGTGGCAGGTAAAGGCAATGCAGCTAAAGATGGCGGTATTAATGGCGACCTTTTAGTTGTCATCGATGAAGAACCACATAATGAACTCGTACGCGATGGTAGTAATCTGATATATCACCTCTATATGAGCATACCCGATGTGTTGTTGGGAGCACAAGTAGAAGTGCCTACCGTTGATGGTAAAGTGCGTTTGAAAATAGATGCAGGTACTCAGCCAGGTAAAGTGTTACGTTTGCAAGGTAAAGGTTTGCCCGAGCTCAATAGTAGAATGAAAGGAGATTTATTGGTACGAGTTGATGTGTTTGTACCAAAGAGCCTAACCAAAGAAGAACAAAAGATTGTAGAACAACTTAAAGGTTCGTCATCGTTTAGTCCATCGGCAAGCGATAAGGCAGGTTTCTTTTCACGCATGAAATCGATGTTCAATTAAGCAATACAGAAAAATCTTTATCATGTAAAGAATGATAAGGTATATGTTAGAAAATGAAGACGTGCTATGGCGCGTCTTTTTTTGTGTTAATATGAATGGTAATATTAACGATTATAATATGAAGGGGAAGAGTAATTCGTAATTATTGCTTATCTTTGCAGATGTAAGAAGGAAGAAAAAGCCGCACTGGATTCTTTGATTGTTTAACTTAACATTAAAAAATTTACTGGGCGACGCGGATACTATAATGGCGGGCTTCTTTTAATGCTTCAATTATGTCTTAGCGCGAAAGCGCCGTGATAGGCGAAGCAGGATTGTCTTTCGAGGCACACGAAGATTACAGAGTAGTTGATGCACCCAAATCCTATCATTTAGGAGTTTAAATAATCCGACCGTGCGGCCCACTATAGAGGACGATTGGGAGTGTAGAATAACTAATTATTCACTGCCAATCTCCTTTTTTTATTAGCAAATCACAACCAATGCTTTCACTCAGAAACGTAATAGAACTTTTGTCGCCAGCTAAAGATTTTGCATGTGCTAAGACCGCTATTATACATGGCGCAGATGCAATATATATAGGTGCACCACAATTTTCGGCACGCAAGGCAGCTGGTAATACTCTTGATGATATACGTCGAACGATAGATTTGGCACATACGTATGGCAGTAGAGTGTTTGTTGCACTCAATACCTTACTTTTTGATCATGAACTGCAAGCGGCATGTGATATGGCATGGCAATTATATGAAGCAAAAGCCGATGCTCTGATTGTGCAAGATATGGGACTTGTAGAAATGGGGCTGCCACCTATTGAATTGCATGCATCAACACAGATGGATAACCGAACAGTAGAAAAAGTTAAGTTTTTGGAAAAATGTGGTTTCCAGCAAGTAGTGTTGGCTCGTGAGTTGTCGGTTGAGCAAATTGCAGATATTGCAAAGCAAACGAGTGTACGATTAGAATGCTTCATACATGGTGCATTGTGTGTGAGCTATAGTGGGCAATGTTATATGAGTTATTCGGTGAATGGGCGTTCTGCTAATAGAGGTGAGTGTGCCCAACCTTGCCGATTGAAATACGATTTAGTAGGTAAAAATGGTGAAGTGTTGGCTAAGCAAAAACATGTATTGTCACTCAAAGATCAGAATCAGACAGACAATATAGCCAAACTAATAGCGGCTGGAGCATCGACATTGAAAATAGAAGGTAGGTTAAAAGATGAAGCTTACGTAGCCAATGTAACATTGCATTATCGTCGTATAATTGATGAAATACTATCGAAAGATAGATATTTGCACCGGGCATCGACTGATAGCATTGTAGAAGCAAGTTTTGTGCCCGATGTAAATAAGACATTTAATAGGGGTTTTACTACATATTTTGTAGGTGGACGAAAGGATAATCAGGCTCAATTTGATACACCGAAGTCAATAGGCGAAGAGTTAGGACGCGTGGTTGAGGTGCGTAGTAATGCGTTCCGTATCGAAACAAAGCATAAAATATCGAATGGTGATGGTCTTTGTTTTCGTACATCGCAAGGTGTTTATGATGGTCTGAGAGTCAACCGAGCAGAGGGCAATTTAATATTTCCACTCAAGATGCCACGCGGTTTAGTAAAAGGAGTGATAATGCGTCGAAATCTTGATGTGGCTTTTGAGAAGATGCTTACAGATGGAAAGAGTAGACGATTGATTCCTATTGTAATAGAGGTTCATCGAGGTGTGTCGACAGGTAAATTGCAATTGATAATATCAGATGCTGATGTGCAGACAGAGTATGAGAGTGATATTATTGGCGAACCTGCTATAGATGCTGAGCGTTCAGAACAAAATATAGTACGACAAATGTCGAAGGTTGGACAGACTCCATTTGTTGTAGAACGTATAAATGTAGGTCGTGAGGTGTCGGCAATGTCGTATGCAGCTAGTAGTTTAAATGCATTGCGGCGTGATGCAATAGAATCTCATATCAGAGCTCGAATAGCCCATTTTAGTCCCGAACAATTTGATTGGAAAGTAACGCAAATACCATATGTATATAGTCATATAGGGCGTAACGGTAATGTGGTAAACAAAAAGGCTGAAGCGTTTTATGTTCGTCATATGTGTAATGTTGATGAATATGGCTATGAACGACAAGATAATTGTAAAGGTGAAGTTGTAATGACGACAAAATATT
Source organism: Bacteroidales bacterium (assembly GCA_045118595.1). Taxonomy (GTDB): domain Bacteria; phylum Bacteroidota; class Bacteroidia; order Bacteroidales; family Marinilabiliaceae; genus W3P20-009. Next base: position 7,069 of record JBGUYH010000162.1, read on the forward strand.
GTTTGATGCATGCTATGGGTAATTGTTTGCGTCAACATCCTGAAAAACGTCAATTAATTCCGTTAACTTTGAGCGGTGAAAATGGTCAGTATGAAGTAACTACCGACTGTGCTAAATGTGAAATGATAATTAGAAAAAAGAGATAATCCGATGAAACTATTACTATTAGGATTGGGCATGCAAGAGATAGTGCTCATAGCCATTATAGCATTGCTATTATTTGGTGGCAAAAAGATACCCGAACTTATGAATGGCATAGGTAGGGGAGTGCGTTCATTCAAAGATGGCATGAATGGCGTTGATGAAACACAAAAAAAGAGTGAAAAAGAGTCGGACGACAAGCAATAATGGAAAATAAACAGCTAACATTTTGGGAACACGTTGACGAATTACGTTCAGTCATAGTGCGCATAGTAGTGTGCATAGTGTTGCTAAGTGTAGTGTTGTTTTGTTTTAAAGATTCACTTTTTGCTATCATATTAGCACCGTCGCATTCCGACTTTCTCCTATATAGGCTAATAGATAGCAATAAGTTTATGAGCGAGAGCTATTTTGCATCGCAGTTAATAAATACAGAACTTACAGGTCAGTTTATAGCTCACATGCAAGTGTCGTTGATGGCGGCTATAGTAATTGGCGCTCCGTATGTGCTTTGGCAGTTGTTCTCGTATTTATCACCAGCTTTATACGATAATGAACGGCGTGTGGTACGTATAGCCCTAATGGTAGGTAGCATATTGTTTTACATAGGTGTATTGCTGAGTTATGTGCTTATATTCCCATTGTCGTTTCGTTTTCTTATCACATATCAAGTGGCCGATGAGGTGAGCAATATGATACAGTTGTCATCGTATCTTGACACGATGATGGTGCTTTGTTTATTAATGGGAATATTGTTTGAGTTGCCATTAGTTTCGGTGTTATTGGGGCGTTTGGGTATTATTACAGCACAATCAATGTCAGTTTATCGTAGACATGCTATACTTGCCATATTGATAGTTGCAGCTGTTATAACTCCAACAACTGATGTGTTTACCCTTTCGGTAGTAGCTTTGCCTATATACCTACTCTATGAGTGTTCGATAATTTGTGTGCGAATGGTAGGGCGTAAGTGACTTACTTTTCATATTTTTGCGTTCTGTGTGCAGTGTGCACAAATAAGTGATATTATTTAGGATAATGGATAAGAAGAAAAATAGATATGTCTTAGCCTTTGTGCTTGTTATGTTATGTTTCGCATTGTGGGGATTTGGTGGTAGCGTTACCAATCCTATGGTTAAGGCGTTTTCTAAGATATTCAATATGAGTGTTACCGATGGCGCGTTGGTGCAACTAGCATGGTATGGAGGTTATTTCGCTATGGCATTGCCTGCTGCCATATTTGTACGTCGACAGTCGTATCAAAAAGGTATGTTATTAGGACTATCTCTGATGGTCGTTGGCTCATTTTTATTCTATCAGTCGGCATCATTTGGCAGTTATTATCCGTTTTTGTTGGCATATTTTGTAGTAACGTGTGGTCAGTCGTTTCTTGAAACAGCAGCCAATCCATTTGTTCTTACATTGGGCGATAAAGATAAGGCAGCCTATCGTTTGAATATGGCCCAGTCGTTTAATCCTATAGGTTGCATGGCAGGAATGTATGCAGCTATGGTTATGGTGCAAGAACGATTGTCGCCACTCACCGTGTCGGAACGCACATTATTGTCGCCAGATGAGTATGAAGCTGTAAAAATGAGCGACTTAAGCATACTAAGTAGTCCATATGTATTGTTTGGTGCAGCAGCACTTATATTAGCTATTGGTATATGGTTTGTTAAATTGCCATCGACAGAACAAGCCGATGGAGGTAAGTTCCCTGTGTTAGATACATTTAGACGAGTGGCCAAAGGATATAGGTTTCAGATGGGATTCGTAGCACAGTTTTTTCACATGGGAGCACAAGTGATGTGTTGGACCTTCATCATACAATATGGCACCGAAGTGTTTACTGCTCAAGGTATGAGCGAAGAGGCCGCTGAAGTTCTTTCGCAGAAATACAACATAGCAGCAATGGTGTTATTCTGTGCAATGCGATTTGTTTGTACTTTCTTAATGAAATATATTAGTCCGGCACGCCTGATGGCTATTATGTCAGTAGGTGCAATGGCATGCACGTTAGGTGTAATGACATTGGGTGGTGTATTAGGTATGTATTGTTTAGTTGGAATATCAGGTTTTATGTCGCTAATGTTCCCAACCATTTATAGCTTGGCTCTTAGTGATTTAGATGGTGAAGATGCTAAAATAGGAGCATCGGGACAAGTGATGGCCATATTAGGTGGTTCGCTGATGCCTTTGTTGCAAGCCAATATAATGGATGGCGATGGATTATTTGGATTGCCAGCTATCGATGCTTCGTTTGTAGTTCCATTGATATGCTTTGCTGTAGTACTTGCATTTAGTGTGGCAATAGCAATATCTGACAAGAAAAGAGTTTCGGCATAAAGCATTTATTTGTGATATATTATGAAGAAAGAAGAGATATACGCTAAGAATATAGTAGAATTTGCAACGGTAGCACACGAATATTGTGTTTTTACCGATAATATAGACAAATATAGCAAAATAGATTTCATAAAAGTAGCAGCACGCTTGTTGCCATTGCTCTATATCAAAGCATCGTTGTTGCCAGAAAATGTAGCCATAGTGCTTGATGATGACTTAGAAGAATTTGTTGATGAATATGCCTACGAGCAAGTGCGTCGAGCTGTTCGTAATAAACTAACAGGTCATGATGAATATTTGGAAGTGTTTAAAGACGATATGGCACGTAGTGAAGAGCCTATACCAGCTAACATTTCTGAAGATATGGCCGATATTTATCAAGATATAAAAAACTTCTGTGAGCAATATCGTTTGGGAATCGAAGATATACAAAATGACGCAATAGCTACAGTAGGCGATAAGTTTAGAACCTATTGGGGACAACGTCTTTGCAACGCTCTGCGAGCCCTTCATTGTGTGCTTTATAGTGGTGATGATTTGAGTGATGAAAAACCAGCAACCAACGATAATGCAGATAATGAGTTGCCAGCATGGGCGCAAGATTTAATACGTGATGATGAAGATTGAACTATGGCTGATATGACCCAACAATATATCAAACTGACGAGTGAAGACATTGATAAATTGCCACTTGAACAATTTGAGGGGCAGATTGTACTTGTCGATACACCAGAGCTGGTTGACGAAGCTGTAGCTGAAATGCAGCGTGAACCGATATTAGGTTTCGACACCGAGACACGCCCTTCATTTAAGCGAGGGGTAACATATCGAACAGCTCTTTTACAACTCTCAGCATCTCATAAAGCGTGGCTCATTCGTATCAACAAAATAGGATTACCAGACAGCATAGTTAGCATACTTGAAAACCCGCATATACTGAAAGTAGGTGCAGCCATACGTGACGATATAAAGGGATTGCAAAAATGGCATCAGTTTACACCTGGCAATTTTGTTGAGTTGCAGAATATGGCGTTGGAACACGGTATTGAAGATTTTAGCTTGAAGAAACTTGCAGCTCATATCATGGGCATCAAGATAAGTAAGCGTCAGCGATTAAGCAACTGGGAAGCTGGCGCGTTAACCATGCCGCAGCAATGCTATGCTGCCACTGATGCATGGGTTGGTCTGATGTGTTATAATGGATTGTCAAACGGCATTGTGATGCATCCCCGATTAGAAGCAATATTGAATAATATAGAATAAGAAATAAAAAAAACAGAATAATAAGATGGTTACAGTAACACTCAAGCCGGGCAAGGAACAGAGCCTGCTGCGTTTCCATCCTTGGATATTTTCAGGAGCCATAGCCAAGATGAACGGCAAACCCGAAGAGGGCGAAGTGGTTGAAATACACGATGCACTCGGTAGTTTTTTAGCTGTCGGTCATTATCAAATAGGTTCGATAATGGTGCGCATATTATCATTCGAACCAGTAAAAATAGATCAAGAATTCTATACAAACCGCATACGTGAAGCATACACATTGCGTCAAAGTATTGGAGTAGCACAAAGTCTCACCACTAATGCCTATCGATTGGTTCATGGCGAAGGCGATTACTTGCCAGGGCTCGTTATCGATATGTACAACGGCGTGGCTGTAGTGCAAATGCATTCGGTGGGTATGTATCGTGATAGAGAATACATCTACAACGCTCTGACCACTATCATAGGTGCTGACCTCAAGGCAATATATAACAAGAGTGAAGATACATTGCCATTCAAGGCTGGCATTGAAATGCAGAATGCCTATGTTTATGGAGCACGACCAGACGACATGACAGCGATGGAAAATGGGCTCAAGTTTATGCCTGATTGGGAGCACGGACAAAAGACAGGGTTCTTCGTTGATCAACGTGACAACAGAGCACTCATCGAGCGATATAGCAAAGGACGCAATGTTCTCAATATGTTTTGCTACACAGGCGGTTTCTCAATATACGCCATGAGAGGCGGTGCCACAAAAGTACATTCGGTTGATAGTTCAGAGCGAGCTATAGAACTGACGCGCGGCAATGTAGAACTTAACTTTCCTGGCGATCCACGTCATGAAGCAACAGCCGAAGATGCCTTCAAATTTATGGAGCGCACAGAAGGTGAGTTTGACCTTATGATACTCGATCCACCAGCCTTTGCAAAACACTACAATGTGTTAAATAATGCCTTGAAGGGTTATCGACGTCTCAATACCAAAGCATTGGAAATGATAAAACCAGGTGGCATATTGTTCACATTCTCATGTTCGCAAGTAGTGTCGAAAGAAGTGTTCAGAACAATGGTATTTTCATCGGCAGCTAAGGCTCGACGCCGAGTAAGCATATTGCATCAGATGTCGCAACCAGCCGACCATCCTGTTAATATTTATCATCCAGAAGGCGAATACCTTAAAGGACTTGTATTGCAAGTGTGGTAAGTACTAGTTATTAGTTGTAAACTTTTAAATTCAAAAGCAAATGAAGTACATAGCAATAATACTCGCTGCGATGTGTGTATCGTGTGCATCGCACAAAGGATCATCATCGTTGGATAGCACAACGAGCAAGCCATCATCGTCGAAACCAGTGATAAAGAGCGATGAGCAGTTAGCAGCAGAGGCTGAAGCAGCAGAGTTGGCAGCTGAAAAAGCACGCCGAGCAGCAGAGGCTGCAGCTCAGCAAGCTGCAGCAGAAGCGCAAGCTAAAGCTGCCGAAGCAGAGGCAGCTGCACAAAAGGCACTTGCTGAAGCACAAGCTAAGGCAGCAGCCGAAGAGGCTCGTTTGGCTGCTGAAGCAAAGGCACGCGAAGAAAAAGTGCGTGTAGTAGAGACTAAGAGTACCACAAATGGTAAATATCATGTAATAATAGGCTCGTATAAGTCATTGGCCAATGCTCGTGCAGCTAGTGAAACAGCTATAAATCAAGGATACACACCAAGTATAATGGAAAATGAAGAGGGCTTGTATCGAGTAGCTGTATTTAATGCAGCAACAGAAAGTGTCGCACGTACACGTTTGGCACAGATAAAAATGAAGTATGCCACATATTCAGATGCATGGTTGCTGATTGTTAAGTGATATATGTAGATAAGTATTAGCCTTTGGGTTAAAAAACATATCATAAAGTACGCTTAAACCATACATTTGAACGGTCAATATTTACTTTGGTTGAATATTCGTACAACGTGGAAAAACAAATATTAACTTTGTGCTGCTTGTAAGAAAATATAAGCAGTTGAAGTTGTATAACTAAGAATAAAAAGATTTCAGTAAAGATATATATGGACGCTATTGAAATGAAAGAACTCAACGAGCGCATTAAGCAAGAAAGCTCGTTTGTAGACCTTATCTCGATGGAGATGAATAAGGTCATTGTAGGTCAGAAACACCTTGTCGAAAGTTTACTTATCGGTCTTTTGTCTGATGGTCACATACTACTCGAAGGTGTGCCAGGCTTGGCAAAGACACTTGCCATTAACACATTGGCAAAAATTGTAGATGCCGACTTTGCTCGCATACAGTTTACTCCTGACCTTTTGCCAGCCGATATACTTGGTACACTCATCTACAGCCAAAAAACAGAAGAGTTTGTAGTGAAGAAAGGTCCAATCTTTTCAAACTTCATATTGGCCGATGAGATAAACCGTGCTCCAGCTAAAGTACAGAGTGCATTGCTCGAAGCTATGCAGGAACGTCAAGTAACTATTGGCGACCAAACATACAAAATGGCCAAACCATTCCTCGTAATGGCAACTCAGAACCCAATAGAACAAGAGGGAACATACCCACTGCCAGAGGCACAAGTCGACCGTTTTATGCTTAAAGTCATTATTGACTATCCTAAGAAAGAGGAAGAGCAACTCATTATACGTAACAACCTTTTGAAGCAATTCCCACAACCAAACAAGTTACTCAAGCCCGATGATATTGTTCGTGCTCGCGAAGTAGTGAAAGATGTGTACATGGATGAGAAGGTTGAAAAGTATATTGTCGACATAGTATTTGCAACACGTTATCCAGAACAGTATAAACTCGATAGATTTGTTGAGATGATTTCATGTGGTGCATCGCCACGTGCCTCTATAAGTCTCTCTATGGCAGCCAAAGCTTATGCCTTCATCAAGCGTCGTGGTTATGTATTGCCAGAAGATGTTCGTGCTGTATGTCATGATGTATTGCGTCATCGTATTGGTCTGACCTACGAAGCCGAAGCCAACAACGTAACAAGCGATGAGATAATAAGCGAGATAATCAATCAGGTCGAAGTGCCTTAGTGGTTTTCGTCGGGTAACTTATTGTTGGTAAGTAATCAATAAAAGAAACACCGTGGAAACAACCGAATTGATAAAAAAAGTACGCCAGATTGAGATAAAGACACGCGGATTGTCGAATCACATATTTGCAGGTGAGTACCATTCGGCCTTCAAGGGTAGAGGTATGACATTTAGCGAAGTGCGTGAATATCAGTATGGTGATGATGTTCGTAACATCGATTGGAATGTGACGGCTCGAATGAACAAACCCTTTATTAAAGTGTTTGAAGAAGAACGCGAGAATACCGTTGTATTACTTGTCGATGTGTCGGGCTCACGTGAATTTGGTACACAAGATAGATTTAAGAAAAATCTTGTTACCGAAATAGCAGCAACGTTAGCCTTCTCAACCATACAAAACAATGATAAGATTGGCGTTATCTTCTTTTCTGATACAGTGGAACATTTTATCCCGCCACAGAAAGGAAAGAAACATGTGTTGCACATCATACGCGAATTGCTCACTTTTCAGCCAGAAAAGAGAGGTACAAACATAGGTGAGGCACTTCGTTATCTCACTAGTGCAATAAAAAAACGCTGTACGGCATTTCTCATATCTGACTTTATGGACAATGGTTTTGAAAAGTCGTTGCGTATAGCTAATCATAAACATGATGTAGTGGCTGTGCACATCTACGATTGGCGTGAAGCAGTGATGCCTGATGTGGGACTGATGCTTGCTGTGGATGCCGAAACAGGTAATCAGCAGTGGATTGATACATCAGATGCTGCATTGCGTAAAATGTATGCTGACAATTGGCAAAAACGCACCAACGAGTTACAAACCATATTTACAAAAGCTGGTGTCGACAATGTTATGGTGCGCACCGATGAAGATTACGTCAAGCAACTACTCAAGCTATTTAAACAACGAGCTTGATGCATTTGACCGATTAAGAAATTGTGAAACAAAGTATGAATAGTATAAGATACACATTTACACTTTTTCTGATAACCTTGTGCACAACCATATTTGCGCAGGGTAGGGTGGAAGCTGAACTTGATTCAGTAACCATCGTTATTGGCGGACAAGTGGGGCTCAATGTGAAAGCTTCATATCCAGAAGGTACAACACCTATTTATCATCAGTTAGCCGACTCGTTGACAAATGATGTTGAGATAGTTAGTGCATCACCCATCGACACAACAGTGTTGAACGGAATTATACAGTTGCAACAACGTTATATCCTCACTTCGTTCGACTCAGGTTTGCACTATATACCACCAATTGAGATACTTGATTTTGGTGACGGACAAACAGCATCGACTGAAAATATGGCCATTAGTGTGGTCAATCCGTTCCAGAACATACAAGTTGATGAAGAAAATCATACAGTGCAGATTTTTGATGTAAAAGATGTGAAAGATTCACCTTTTGCATTGTCAGAATTATTGCAATATCTGCCATGGGTTGTTATGTTGATAGTGCTTATAGCAGTAATATTTGTTGCTATACACTATTATCATAAGTACAAATCTCGGCAGAGTGGTGAGGTTGAGAAACCTAAAAATGTAGAGCCATGCGACGTAGTGGCAATGCGAGAATTAGAGCGCATCAGAGAGGAAAAGCTCTGGCAGAAAAATCGTTTCAAAGAATACTATTCAGAACTTACCGACACACTACGTAAGTATGTATCGGAACGCTATGGCATAAATGCTATGGAGAGCACTACTGATGAGATAATGGATAGTCTCGTAGATGTGTTCAAAGCCGATGCCGCTAACGAAACAAAGTTGCGTGGTGTGCTTGAAACAGCTGACTTTGTAAAATTTGCCAAGCACGAACCATTGCCCGATGAAAACGATATGGCACTGAAACATGCTATTGAATTTGTAGAACAAACACGCAGTGTTGTTGTTGCTCCAGAAGGTGTTAGCACAACCACAAATCATAACGAATAAAATTGTAGTGCTATGTTAGGAATGACATTTTCGCAGCCCAATGCGTTTTGGATATTGTTGGTAGTGCCAATCTATGTAGCATGGTACATTTGGAAACGAAAAAGCCAAAATGCCACGTTACAATTCTCAACACTCAAACCATTCGAGGGCATAAAGCGCTCATGGAAGAGCTATTTACGTCATTTGCCAATGGTATTACGCATGTTGGCTTTAGTAGCAGTTGTAGCAGTGTTGGCCAGACCGCAATCGAGCAATAGTTATCGTGACGAAAAGACCGAAGGTATCGATATAGTAATGGCACTCGATATATCT
>JBGUYH010000163.1:0-6330 GCA_045118595.1 Bacteroidales bacterium
CAATGGCCAGAAAAACCACTCTTTTTTCATCATAAATCCAGATTTTCGTCCTACTGCACCTATGAAGAGTTTACCCATAATGAGGTCTAAATTACTAGTGTGAGGAGCTGCACAAATGATGCATTTTTTAAAATCGGGTACCGACACTTCGGCTTTCCAATGTAATATTTTGTGATATACAAACTTGCAAAATAATGTTTTAAGTTTCATGTTATTATCTGTTTTTGTGGGCTGCAAATGTAAGTATAATAAGTAAAAATACCACCTACTTATAGGTTAATTTTTAATACAAAAAGAACAATAGACATCTGTTTTTGTCGAAGTGTTAATATAGTAGTGTAAATTGCTATATAAATGAAACAAAATGGAAGGTTAATAACTATAATACGGAAGAATGCAATCGGATAACTATTTTTAAGTGTACAAAATGAATAACTAAATCAGTTACCAATGAAATAGTTATTATCTTTGCCGAAGTTTTAATATATAAGCAATTAATACACAAAAAGCTATATAGCATTTTATGGAAAAAAGATTTGACAACAACGAATCGGAGAGCAACTACACGCGACGTGAAGGCTCAGATAGATTCGAAGGAGCCCGCCGCGAAGGTGGTCGTCCACGTATAATTCGTGAAGGTAATAGTTTTAATACATCCCGTCCACGCTACAATAGTGATAGTGAAGAGGGCGAGCGTCGTCCCCGTTTCAATCGCAGCTACAACAACGATGGCAACGGATATAGCAATCCACGTCCACGTTACAATAGCGATAGCGAAGAAGGCGAGCGTCGTCCTCGTTTCAACCGTAGCTACAACAACGATGGCAACGGATATAGCAATCCACGTCCCCGTTACAACAGCGATAGCGAAGAGGGCGAGCGTCGTCCCCGTTTCAACCGCAACTACAACAACGATGGCAATGGATATAGCAATCCACGTCCCCGTTATAACAATAATGGCGAAGAGGGCGAACGTCGTCCCCGTTTCAATCGCGAAGGTGGTCAGCAACGTCCACGTATAGGCGGTGGCCGTCCACGTCCAGTATCTGACGGTGCAGAGCGTCGTCCACGTCAGAATAAAAACAAGAATAACAAAGGTTATAGCGAAAGTCGCCCACGTTTCAGTCGCGATAAGGGTTTCTACAACTACGAGCGCAACTTCTCATCGCAGAAATCTTCAATAACTGAGGATTTGTTTGTTGAGAACGAAAATGCACAACTCACAGCAGAGCAGGTAGAGTTGCCAACAAAGATGCGATTGAATCGTTACATCGCAATGTCTGGTGTTTGCAGCCGTCGCGAAGCCGATGAACTTATAAAGAAAGGTCTTGTTAAAGTAAATGGTAACGTGGTTACAGAAATGGGTGTTACCGTACAGAAAGATGACAAGATAGAGTACGAAGGTAGAATATTGACAGCAGAACGCAAAGTATACGTTTTGCTCAATAAACCTAAAGATACAGTTACTACTACTGACGACCCTGAGGAGCGTCGTACAGTGATGGATTTGGTGCAAGGCGCTTGTGATGAGCGAATCTACCCAGTTGGTCGTCTTGATCGCAATACAACAGGTGTAATCTTGCTCACCAACGATGGTGAAATGACTGAAAAGTTGATGCATCCTAAGTATGGTGTTCGCAAAATATATCATGTATTCCTCGATAAAAATGTGAACGAGAACGATATGCGTAAGATGATTGAAGGTTTGAACTTGGAAGATGGTCCTATCGCAGTCGATGATGTTCGCTATGTTGACGCATCAGACAAGAAGCAAGTGGGTGTGCAGATACACTCTGGTCGTAACCGAATTGTTCGTCGTGTGTTTGAACACTTGGGGTATAGCGTCGAGAAACTCGATCGTGTATATTTCGCAGGTCTGACGAAACTTAACTTACCACGAGGTAAGTGGCGTTTCCTTACCGATGCCGAAATAAACAAGCTTAAAGCTGGTTTCTATAAGTAAAATAACAACAAACAACAATAGTAAACGCAGCACTCTAACACAATAGGGTGTTGCGTTTTTTGCAGGATGACAATGGATAAAAAAGAATGCAAACTTGTGGTGCTCGATCTTGATGGCACACTCACAAATTCAGAAAAGGTATTGCCTCAAGCTAACTATGATGCGTTAATGCGCTTGCAAGATAAAGGTGTACATGTAGCATTAGCTTCGGGGCGGCCATCATATGGTATTAGGCATTTGGCACAGCAGTTACATCTGGCTGAGTATAATGGATATGTTTTGGCATATAACGGCGCACTCATAACAAGTTGTGCAACAAACGAAGTACTTTTTGCACAAATTTTGCCCACAGACATTATTGGCGCTTTGCGCAATGCAGCAAAAGAATTGGATGTAGCTATGATAACTTATGACGATGCTGCTGATACTATATTGAGCGAAGTGAATGGAAATAAGTGGATAGAACATGAAGCATGGCTCAATAATCAGATGAATTTGAAGATAGTTGATAACTTAGTTAATGCGGCTCCTGCAAAATTGCCTAAATGTTTAATGGTTGGCGAACCGCAACGTATGGCTGAAGTTGAACCTATTGTTCAGAAAATGTTTCCTCAATTAGCAGTATATCGTTCATCACCATTTTTTCTCGAAATAGTACCTCAAGGGGTTGATAAAGCGGCGTCAATAGAAAAATTGCGCACACATTTACAAATTGATGTGGCACAAATTGCTGCTTTTGGCGATGGTTATAATGATATTAGTATGGTTGCCTATGCAGGTATTGGTGTGGCAATGGCAAATGGATGCGATGAGATAAAACAAGTGGCAAACTTCGTCTCGGTTAGTAACGATGAGTGTGGCGTGGCTTACGCTATCGAAAAATTAGGATTGTAGCTAATCGTCGGTCGTATTGTCAAAGTCATCGGAATAGTCAAAATCGACGGGTTGCATGTCATCACCATCGAAGTTATCAATATCTGTATCGGTGTAGTCTTCATCGCCCAATACACTTGGGTCAATGTTTTCAGCATCAAAGCTATCTGAATAGTTATCGGTAGACTCCATAATCTGTTTAGTTATTAAACAATAGACCCTAATTTATGTAAAATATTTTGATTTTGCAAAAGTTGACGCATTATTTGCAACAGTAGTTGCTGTTTTGTCGTTTACTTAGGTTATATATTTCTTTGTTATGATACGCTTTAAAGTCATAATGTTAGTTGCTTTGGCAATGCTGCTAACCTTGCAAGGTGCTGCACAGCAAAATAAGAAGGTGCGCACCCAAAAAGTTAGTCAGAAGAGCGGACTATATATTGAAAAATATTCGGTTTTATCGACAGATACGTCGGTAAAACAAGGTACATATAGTCTTATTTATAAAGGTAAGGTGCTTGAAACGGGAGAGTACCAGAAGGGTAAACGTATAGGAGGTTGGAAGTTTTATAATCTGAACGATGAAATAGAGTTCATTTACGATTATGATGATGAATTGCCATATCAGATAATGCCACACAAGGGCTATACATATACAGCAAAGACATTCCCAAGTATGTATTTAGGTAGTCCACTTGTGCCCTATCATTTTATCACGTCGCGAACTTATTATCCAGTAAAAGAGTCGGGTAATAAGCATGACTGCACAGTTGTGTTGGCTTTGGAAATAAGTGCAACAGGTAAGATGACAGGATATCATTTGGAAAAAGAATCGAAAGAGGATTTTAATAGGGTAGTACTCAATGCCGCTTCACAGATACCCCAGAGTTGGCGTTTTGTACCAGCGCGTGAAGGTGGAAAAAATGTGGCAAGCAATTATCGAATAATCATAGTGTTTGAAGCCGTAGAATAGTGCAGTAAATAGTCAATGATATATATATGTCATTGTTAATATAGATTAAAATTTAATAGTCTTGTGTTATGCGGCATTATATTTGTTTGTTACTATCAATTGATAAATAATCAGAGATGAAAATTGTAATTCTGTTTTTTGGATTTTTCTTTTCTACCCTTGTCGTTTGTGGACAATTGTGGGTAGCTCCCGACACGTTAGCGCTATATCAAGTGGCTGATAGCATGGAGGTGCTGTCGGATAGTACTTCTCATCATCGCCTGCCAAAAGTAGAATTGCATCAACTCCCTGATAGTGTATTGAATATGGGTTTTGATGTAGGTTCGCTTTTTATCTTTCCATCAAATAGACAACAGATAACATACGCCCCAAAGATAACATCATTGAATAGGTTTGGAATATACCGTGATTCAATATCAACATTGGGTGTGGCCGATAAATTTCATATAGTTCGTAATCCGTTTGCGGAAATTAGATACAACTATATGGTTGAGCATCCAGATGTTGTAAAATATACGTGGCGACAAGTTCCAGAACCATGGAAAGATATTCGCGATGGACGCAGAATAAGAAAAGATAAGAAAGCTGAAATGCGTGAGATTGTTCGGATGATAAATTCAGGTAACGATAATTATACTTCGGGCAATCTTAAGGAACTACCTAAAGAGGAGGTCTCGCCGTGGACAACAACAGGTCAAGAAAACTTGCAAATGTCGCAGCTCTATTTGGGCAATTGGGCAAAGGGTGGTGAGAGTTCGTTGAGTTTGGTGAGCGACTTTCGTGGTACGGCAAAATATGTAAAAGCTAAGCATCAATGGGAAAATACAATTGTGCATAAAATGGGTGTTACACACACTTCAACTCTTGGAACCCGAGTGAGCGACGATGCATTTGATTTAACTTCGAAATATGGTTATCAGGCAGTTAGTAAATGGTACTACTCTTTCTTAACCACTTTTAAAACGCAGATGTTCCGTAACTATTCGAGTAGTGATAAGAATAAGGAGAAGCCCAAATCGACACTTTTATCGCCAGCCTATGTGCAGTTTATTTTCGGTATGGATTATAAGAAAGAAGATCTCAGCCTTCTGCTCTCACCATACACTGCTGTGATGACAATTGTAGCCGATACAGCTATGATTGATCAGACGGCCTATTCGATACCAGAAAATAAGCGCTCGAATACTGTCGATGGTTTTTCAATAACTCTGAACTGGAAAAAGAAATTTACAAACGATATAACATATACCACTAAGGGTGAACTCTTTTATGAATATTTTGAGAAAGATGGTCAGAAACGTTTCGACTGGGAAAATGTAGTCGATTTGCAGATTAACAGATTTCTTACTACGCGTTTGATTTTTGAACTGCGTTACTATGATAATGAGAGCGATAAGTTTCAGGTAAAAGAAAATATTAGTATATCGTTCAAATATTCATTCAAAAATCAATAAATGGCACAGTTGTTGCATAGGTTTGCGCGGCGTTTTTCATAATTTTAGAGTTTTTATTTGGTTAAGCATAAAGCAGGTGAGCCGCGATGGCTTATCTGCTTTTTTTGTAATTACAAGCAAATAGAGTTGTTATATTAACAAATGTTGTATAATGAAATTATTACTTAAAATAAGTTAATTTTATAGGGGGGGGGTAAAACATACTTTTTATATTTGTGGTCGAGTTAATATAACAATCAAACTAACGAAAAAATGAAAAAAATTAGATTTGCATGTATTGCAATTGCCTGCATGGCAGCATGTAGCGCTGTAGCTCAAGGTTACACTCGTTTGCAACTTAACTTTGCTCCACAAGTAATGGAGATTAAGGACTTTCCAGAGATTAGCTCAAGCGAAGATGATGAAGAACTCTGCTGGGATGGTAACAAACTTAAAACACCAGGTTTTGGTATAGGATTTATTAAAGGTATTGAACTCTCTAAAAATACCCCTCTCTTCCTCGAAGTAGGTGGTAACTTGACATTCTTTCATAAAAAAGAAAAATTAAGTGAGAGTGAAGATAATTCTTCATTCACTTATACTGATCAGTATAATTTCTTAAACCTCGCCATCCCTGTAAATGTAGCTTATCGTATTAATGTTGCTGATGCATTTTCAGTTCAGCCATTTGCTGGTTTGAACATGAAATTCAACATTATGGGTAAAGAAAAATGGGAAACTGAAGAGGTGGATGCTAAGAATTCTTATAGCGCATCTGGCGAAGAAAATTTCTTCAAAGAAGGAGAGGAGGACGGTTCGATTTTTGGCCAAAAAGCAAATCGCTTCCAACTTGGTTTGAACATTGGTTGCGGTTTCAACATTGCTAAGAAACTCTATGTTGGCTATACTTTCCAACCTGATTTGGTGAAATATGCAGAACTTAAGGGTGATAAAACTTATAATGTTAAAACTCGCTGCAATGTCATAACTGTTGGCCTTAACTTCTAATTTTAGGTAAATAGTTAGAAATAGATAAAAATAAATGCCTTCTGAGCTACACTCTGCTCAGAAGGTTTTTTTGTATAACA
>JBGUYH010000164.1:0-3662 GCA_045118595.1 Bacteroidales bacterium
GTCAGCAGGAAGACTCTCGTCGTCGACATATTTCACGTTCTTCCACTCCTCGGGCCATTCGGGTTCGGCGTCTTTAGCGTCTTTACAAATGTTCCAGAAGCGGAAATCTTGGTCGTTGCAGCACTCGCTGAAGTGCATCACCTTGGTGTTTGTGGGCAGCGGCTCGAAGTGAAGCGCAAGATTCGCAACACTGCTATCGGGCATCCAGAAGAGCGAGTCGGGCGTGAGGTCAGACTCGCTGTCGTTGGTCTTTGCGCCGCTAACTATGGCGTACTTAGTGCCATCATCGGTGAAGAGACCCGAATTTTTGTCGAAGCGAATCCAGTTGTGAGCCGGATAGTGCACTTTGAGGTGAAGCACAGTCTCTGTTTGGTTCATCTCTACTTTAGTAATCTCAAACTGTGAACCCGAGTTTGGAATGAATGCCGATGGGTTATCCCAAACGACCTCTTTCGGTTGGCAAGCAACAAGCCCCAACGCGAACAAAAGGATTGAATAGCGTTTTTTCATTGTTAGATATGTATTGATAAGTATATAGCATAAATATACGACAAATCACCGCGTTTATACTGTTTTCTTGTCTCTTGGCGGATGAAATCGAATGGAACGCCATACAGGCTGTGTGTACTATCCAACTCTATCATTCCGAGGTCCCAATTCATTAATCCTAGATAATCGCCAACCACATCTTTTACGTCAGAACGTCCAGTGGTGTCGATGTCGTTGTGATCGGTGCAACCAATGTTGTTCTATGTTGTACCATATGCCGTGTCGTCATGATGACCAAAAACTATGCAACTATCTCGGCTTATGCGTTCGAGTTTGTCGATAAGTTACTGGGCTGGTGTCGGACTCAACTCAGCAACGTTAGTCTGTTTTTGTTGTACGTTACCAACGCATGCGGCGAGTGTAAGTACAGATGCAGTAATTAGTGTTAGTTTGTTCATGTTGTGTTTTTATTGTGTGTTAATGTTTTATTTTGCTTAGTAGTGTTTTAAGCGGTAAGTCAGTTGTTAGTATTCGTCCGACGAAGACGAGTATTAGCATTGTGTTTATGGTCAATCGTAGCAGTAGTGGCCATTCGTTAGGAATCATTATCATACCAATGTAAATCAATGTGGCTAATGCTATGTATATGCCAATGCTTTTAAGTGGGTATGGTATTGGATTTTTTCTTTGTCCTACAAAATAGCTTAATAGCATCGAAGTACCATAACCAGCAAATCCGCCCCAAGCACAAGCCCAATATCCATATATTGGGATAAATATGATTAACACGCTGAAAAGTACGATACAACCAGCTATCGAAAACCATGCTCCGTATATTGTTTTGTCTATCATCTTATACCAGAACGAGAGGTTAAAATAGATGCCCATCATTATTTCTGCAGCCATTACAATAGGAACAACTCCCATTGCTACTCTGTAGTCAGTGCCTACGATGTATTGAAGTACGTCGATGTAGCCAATTACGCAGATGAAGGCAAGTAGCGTGAAGATGATAAAATATTTCATTGCAATGGCATATGTCTCGTTTTTGTTTTTGTCGTTGCTTTGTGCAAATACAAATGGTTCGTAAGCATAGCGAAAGGCTTGTGTTATCATACCCATTATCATTGCTATTTTGAAGCATGAACTATATATGCCAAGTTCAACTTGAGCCTCAGCCATATTGGTTTTGACAAGTGGGTATATCATTTTGTCGGCTGTTTGATTTAGTACACCAACAAGACCGAGAAGAAGTATTGGCCAAGAATATGTAAACATGCGTTTTAGTAAAGCCGTGTCGATGCTCCATTTTATGCGTAGCATATCAGGTATGAAGAAGAAGCTGATGAATGCTGTACACACTATATTTGCAATGAATATGTATATTACATCGGTGTTGTGTAAATAGACGTAATAGAATAAGTTGAGTCCAATATTCATTACTATGAATAACATTTTTAGCGCAGCGAATTTGATGCTTTTTTTCTGGTAACGTAGGAGGCAAAATGGTAAAGCTTGTATAGCGTCGATGGCTACTACTGTTGCCATTATTAGTACGTATTCATGATGGTCAGCATAGCCCAATATGTTGCAAATGGGTGTTGCACAGAGTGTTATTATGCTAATGAAAGCTACACTTAGCGCAGTGACCACTGAAAAGGCTGTAGAAAAAACAGTATCTGGGTTTTCGTCGTTTTTGTTGGAAAAACGGAAAAATGTTGTTTCCATGCCAAATGTTAGCATTACGAGGAAGAATGCTGTGTATCCATATATGTTACTTACTATGCCATATCCGCCACCATCGGCAGGAATAACGTGAGTATAGAGTGGTACAAGCAGATAGTTCAAAAAGCGTCCGATTATGCTGCTCAAACCATAAACGGCTGTGTCTTTTATTAGTGACTTAAAATTTGCCATTGTATATGTATTGTTCTTTTTTTTGATGAGTGACAAAAGTACTAATAATTGTGCTAACCTATGTCTGCATACCGTTGTAATTATACAAACATGTATAGGTGCGTATGTCTGCTGTTGGTGTGTAATATATTTTAAAAAAATAGGTTAAATCTTAACATTTTAATTTGATTGTGCTTTGCTGTGTTTCGCTATCTTTGCCATCATTTTGGTTTCGGGGCATTGCAAGTTGTTGCGAATAACCGAATTAAAAGGGAATCAGGTGCAAATCCTGAACAGTCCCGCTGCTGTGAGTCGTTCGGCTATGGCTACATAGTTGGCGTTTGTTTTCATTTAAGAAGTCACTGTGCCAATATTTAATGGTATGGGAAGACGAAGACAACGTTAGATGAGTCAGAAGACCTGCCAAAGTGTTAGTTTCAGATTATACTCTCGCGGATTGGAGTAGAGAAACATGAAATGTGTTACAGCCATATTATTGGTAGGCATATTGTGTGCACTGCCATGTAGTTCGCTTGCTATTGCAACTGACACCGATACACTTGTTAGTCGCAATATAGGTGAGGTTGTTGTTGTTGCCAATTCTTACGGTGGTATTGTAGCTCCACAATCTATTTCTAGTATTCAACTTCGCAAACTTAGTTCTTATTCCGTTGCCGATGCTGTGCGTTATTTTTCTGGCGTACAGATAAAAGATTATGGTGGTGTTGGCGGACTAAAAACAGTTGACATGCGGTCGATGGGTTCTAATCATTTGGGCGTATTCTACGATGGCATTCAAGTGGGTAATGCGCAAAATGGAACAGTTGATTTAGGTCGTTTTTCGCTCGATAATATAGAAGAGGTTGCTGTATATAATGGTCAAAAAGCCGACATATTTCAGTCTGCAAAAGATTTTGGTACATCGGGTAGTATCTATTTGCGCACTCGTCGACCTACTTTCGAGAATGATAAAAAACTCAATGTTCGCACCGCATTTAGGTGTGGTTCATTTGGTGTTATTAATCCATCGGTTATTGTTGAGCATAGTGTCAATAGTCGTATCTCTGTTTCGGCCAATGCAGAATTTTTAAAAGCAAATGGTAAATACAAATTTCGCTATCATAAGGTTAGGCAACTTGCCAATGGTGATGTAGTAACAGCTTGGGACACAGTTGGTACACGTCAGAATGGCGATGTAGAGGCATTGCGCATCGAAGGCGGATTGTTTGTTCCTAAAGGCTATGTGAAGTTTTATTACTATGATTCAGAGCGTGGCA
>JBGUYH010000165.1:0-7379 GCA_045118595.1 Bacteroidales bacterium
ATTCCGTTCAAAGGTCAGGTACTAAATCAAATAGCATCAAAATTTCTTGATGCTACCAGAGACATCGTACCAAACTGGAAAATAGCAACTCCAGACCCACAAGTAACAGTCGGAATAAAATGCGAACCATTCCGTGTCGAAATGGTAATCAGAGGTTACCTTACAGGCAGTGCTTGGCGCGAATATAAAGCTGGAGCACGTGAATTGTGCGGTGTAAAGTTGCCAGAAGGAATGAAAGAAAACCAAAAATTCCCTACTCCTATTATCACTCCTACAACCAAAGCCGACGAAGGGCATGATATGAACATATCGAAAGAAGAGATAATTGCCCAAGGACTTGTTAGTCGTGAAGATTATGAGCAGATAGAAAAATACACCTATGCACTCTTCCAACGTGGCACCGAAATAGCTGCAAAGAAAGGCCTTATACTCGTTGATACTAAATATGAGTTTGGCAAAAAAGACGGCCAAATATACCTTATCGATGAGATTCACACCCCCGATTCAAGCCGTTACTTCTACAGCGAAGGCTACCAAGAACGCTTTGAAAAGGGCGAACCACAACGCCAACTATCAAAAGAATTTGTTCGTCAATGGCTTATGGACAATGGCTTTCAAGGCAAAGAGGGACAACAAGTGCCAGAAATGACTGACGAGATAATCAATAGCATCACAGATCGATACATAGAACTCTATGAACACATCACTGGCGACAAGTTTGTAAAACATGAAACCAATGAAAAGACTATAGAGAAAAATGTCTCGCTATTTTTAGAGCATTAACAGACGTTAATCAATCATAGTGCGCTGAACATAGAAGTATGTTCGGCGCTTTTTATAATTTTGTGTTAACAAATCTATATTTAAGTTATGAAACTATTTACAAACCTACTAACACTCGCTGTTGCAGCATCGGCTAATGCACAGACATTCAAAGAGTGGCAAGACCCACAAGTCAATGCTATTGGCAGACAACCAATGCACACCACCTACAGCTTGAGTAGTAATGAGCAACGTATCGATCTCGATGGCGTATGGAAATTCAATGGCGTAACCAACGCTACCGATCGTCCGACAACATTCTATCGTACCGACTTTGATGACAGCCAATGGCGTGAAATGCCAGTACCAGGTATGTGGGAACTCAATGGCTTCGGCGACCCACAATACGTAAATATCGGATATGCTTGGCGTAATCAGTACAAAAACAATCCACCTATCGTACCTTCTGAAGGTAACAGAATAGGTTCATATCGTCGCACATTCACCGTTGACAAAAAACTTATCGGACAGCAACTCACATTCCATTTAGGAGGTGCAGCATCGTGTGCCTACATATGGATTAATGGCAAATTTGCTGGCTATACCGAAGACACACATCTTGACAGCGAATTTGATATAACAAAACTCGTAAAAGCAGGCGAAAACCAAATAGCATTACAAATATTCCGTTGGTGCGATGGTTCATATCTTGAAGATCAAGACCTCTTCCGATTTGGTGGAATATTACGTTCTTGCTACATACAAGCTCGTCCACAAAAACATATTGGCGACATTCGTGCCATAGCAACCCTCGACGACACATTCAAAAACGGCATTCTTGATATCAATATCGAAAACAAAGGCAAGCAAAAAGCAACAGTTAGCCTATACGAATTTGCAGGGCGCGATGAAAATGGTAACATTATAGCAGGGAAACAACTTGCACAAAGCAACAACATAATTGATAAAGCCCATTTTGAATTGCCAGTTAATGCATGGAGTGCAGAGCGTCCTACTCTCTACACTGTAAAAGTGACAACTGCCAATGAAGAAATGACATTCAACGTAGGATTCCGCAAAGTTGAAATCAAAAACTCGCAACTTCTCGTCAATGGTCAGCCCATACTCATTAAAGGTGCCGACCGCCACGAAATAGACCCAGACTTCGGTTTCTGTGTACCATATAGCCGCATGGTAAGCGATGCGAAACTGATGAAACAAATGAACATCAACGCAGTTCGTACATCGCACTACCCCGACGATCCACGTTGGTACGACTTATGTGATGAACTTGGCTTATACGTTGTTGCTGAAGCAAACATTGAGAGCCACGGCATGGGCTATGGCGACGAAACATTGGCTAAAAATGCACAATTCGCACTCGCACATATGGAGCGTAATCAACGCAATGTACAACAGAACTTCAATCACCCATCTATAATCATATGGTCGATGGGTAACGAAGCTGGATTCGGAAAGAACTTTGAAGACGTATACAAATGGATAAAAGCCGAAGACAAAACACGCCCAGTACAATACGAACAAGCTGGCAATAATGACTTTACCGACATTTTCTGTCCAATGTATTACGACTACAATGGTTGTGAACGCTATTGCACCAATAACCCTAAGCATCCACTCATACAATGCGAATATGCTCATGCCATGGGTAACTCTATGGGCGGATTCCGTGAATATTGGGAACTCATCAGACGACTACCTAACTATCAGGGTGGATTCATTTGGGATTTTGTCGACCAAGGACTTCGTACTACAGTAAAAAAAGCAAACTATAACTACAACAAAGACAACAATTGCGAAGGTAAATATGGTCAAACATTCTATTGCTACGGTGGAGATTTCAATACAGAAGATGCCTCGGACAACAATTTCTGTGACAATGGTCTTGTAAATCCTGACCGACGACTCAATCCACATGCATATGAAGTAGTATACTACTACCAAAATATTTGGACCAATATTGTCGATGCAAACCAAGGTATCATCAAGGTACAAAACGAAAATTTCTTCACATCATTAGCCGACAAATACCTTACATGGACTATTGTAGCCAACGGACGTCCTATTGTTAGTGGAAGATACGACAACCTTGACATAGCACCACAACAAACCAAAGAACTTACACTTGGCTATACTGCCGACGACATCAAAAACGCAGAAGGTGAAGTATTCCTCAACATCGAATATCACCAAAAACGTGCTACCAATGCACTCAATGCAGGTTTCACCGTTGCTCGTCAGCAACTCAACTTGGCTAACAACCAAATCAAAGCGCATAATAGCAAGAATATTGGTACACTTAAAGTAAGCACCAACAACGATATCACTACAATTGCAGGACTAACGTTCAGTGTCGATTTCAATAGCACAACAGGTTTACTTAGCCACTACACTATTAATGGACAGCCTATGTTCTACAACGACTCAGAACTACGTCCGAGCTTTTGGCGTGCACCTACCGACAATGATATGGGTGCAAACATGCAAAATCGCCTTCGTGCTTGGTTAAACCCTCATATACTTTGCGTTTATAGCAAAAAAATGACAACTGACAATAATGTCAAAATAGAGTGTACTTACAAAATAATAGACAAAGTAAATGCCAAAGAATTGGCATCTCTATACACTATCTACAACATAAATGCTGATGGTGAAATAAGCGTAGAGCAAGCACTTACTCCTGTTGCCGATGCACCAGAAATGCTTCGTTTCGGAATGCGCGTTGAAATGCCACAAAACATAGACAAAACTACATTCTATGGTCGTGGTCCTGTTGAATGCTACGACGACCGCAAAGACAATGCCTTTGTTGGCATATACTCACTCACAGCAAGCGAAATGTTCTATCCTTATCTACGTCCACAAGAAAATGGTGCACGCACCGACATACGTTGGTGGAAACAAACCGATATGGCAGGACGAGGTATCGAAATAAATGGCAATGGTACACTCTTCACTGCATCGGCTCTCAAACATAGCTTAGAGCAACTCGATGAAGGTACAGATAAGCACCAACGTCACTCTGAGCTACTCGATGAAGAACCATTTGTTAGCCTCTGCATAGACAAATATCAAATGGGACTTGGCTGCGTCAATAGTTGGGGTGCATGGCCTCGTAACGAATATCAAATAAAGAATCGTAAAACCGATGGTTCAATAAAATTGAACTTCAGCATTAAACCAACGAAACTGTAGGAATGGTACGCTGAAAGCCTCTATTTTCAGGGTATTCAATATCAACAAGTGACAGACCGCGAGCCTCAGCCGAACTACCGGCTAGGCAGCGGTCTTTTGCTTCTATTATCTCTCTAAAATGCTCTACTGTCATCTTTCCACGCCCAACTTCAAACAATGTACCTACAACAGCACGCACCATATTACGCAAAAAACGATTGGCCTTTATTTCAAAAAACCACTCCCCTACCGATACCTCTCGCCAAAAAGCATGCGAAAGAAAACAATCGTTAGTTTTTGTATCGGCATGTAAGCGTGCAAAACTTGTAAAATCTGTATAGTTAAGCAATATATTAGCCGCCTCATTCATCTTGTCAAAATCGGGCATAAAATATGGCGAAAAATGCGTCAATCTCCGTGATGGGATTTTCTGCATCGACAATCGATAGTGATATGTACGACTCTGAGCCGAAAAACGAGCATGCAAATTTTCATCTACTGGCTGCATTGAATAGACAGCTACATCTGAAGGCAGAATAGCATTAAACTTGAATAATATATGCTCTATTTCATTTTCATCTACTGCTTCGGGCAAATCGAAATGTGCCACAAAATAATCGGAATGTACACCTGTATCAGTACGTCCAGCACCAACTATGTATGTTGTTTCACGCGGACAGCGAAATATTTTACCCAATGCATCGTTCATCAATTCTTGCACAGTAATAGCATTAGGTTGTACTTGCCAACCATGATAATTTGTGCCATCATAGGCCATTTCAAGAAAGTAGCGTTGCATAAATAGTGCTATATATTAAAAAATAGAGATACGGAAAATATCATTCTCCGCATCTCCCTCTAAAAAATCAATATACTTATGATCACAATAAATAGGCTCTGTTAGGCTTGGTTAGCAGCTGCCAATATAGCATCGACAAGTTCTTTACCCATTTCACGTAGTTTGAACTTCTGCACCTTACCACTGCCTGTTTTTGGATAATCCTTAACAAAGAATACATACTTTGGTATCTTATAGCGTGCAATCTGTCCCTTACAGAACTCTTGTACTTGCTCTTGTGTTAGAGTAACGCCTTCATTAGGTATGATGAATGCACCTACTATCTCGCCATATTTAGCATCTGGGATACCAACTACTTCCACCATCTTAACACCATTCATTTTATAAAGGAAATTCTCAATTTCACGCGGATATATATTCTCACCACCACGTATTATCATATCCTTTATACGACCTGTTATGTGATAGAAACCATCTTCGTCCTTCATAGCTATATCGCCAGAATGCAACCAACCATCTTCGTCGATTGTTTCAGCTGTAGCCTTGGCATTTTTATAGTAGCCTTTCATGATGTTATAACCCCTACAACATATCTCACCATGTTCTCCAACCTTGCACTCTTCTTTTGTATCAGGATTGAAAATTTTGACTTCTACGTGTGGAAATTCAGTACCTACTGTTGTTGCACGCTGCTCCATTGTATGGTATACACGCGAACATGTCATACCTGGCGATGATTCGGTCAGACCATATACACTGATAATATCTTTCATATACATCTTTTCCATCACTTGTCGCATTGTCTCTATTGGGCAAAGCGAACCGGCCATAATACCTGTGCGTAGCGATGAAAGATTGTATTTGCTAAAATTCTCATGATTAAGTTCGGCTACATACATAGTTGGTACGCCATACAATGCCGTACAACGTTCTTTATCTATGGCACGCAAAACAGCTTCGGCATCAAAATCGACAGTAATGGTCATTGCCATGTTATGTGTTATCACTGCACAAACAGCCAGCACAATACCAAAACAATGAAAGAATGGCACACACACTAACAAATTATCGTTTGGCGTATAATTCATAGCATCGCCAGTAGCTTGTCCATTGTTAACTATATTGTAGTGTGTAAGCATAACACCCTTAGGGAAACCTGTTGTACCTGATGTGTACTGCATGTTGACTATATCCTGACAATCAACAGCATCTTTCATGCGTAGATAACGAAAATCGTTGGCTTTGCGTCCCTTTTCAAAAACTTCATCAGCTGTGAGGAACCCACCAGCCTTACCGCCATCCATAACAACCACATTCTTCAGATATGGCAGATGCTCACGATCCAAATTACGCACCATATCAACATAATCTGAATCACGATAATGATCGATGATGCAAAGAGTATGAATATCAGAGTCTTCAAGCAAATAATCAAGCTCTGCTGCTTTGTAACTTGTATTTACAGTTACAAGCCATGCACCAAGTTTTGCCGATGCGAAAAACACAGTAAGCCAATCGGGAATATTATTAGCCCATATACCAACCTTCGAATCTTTCTCAACACCAAGTTCCATCAAACCTTTGGCAAAAAGATCTACACGGTCATTAAACTCACGATAAGTCCACTTTATATCACGATCTGGATAGACTATAAAATTTTTTTCTGGCGTTTCACGCGCCCATTTTTCAAGCAGTCCACCAATTGTATCATTTCTGAGTTCCATCAGTTTTTGTTTTTTGAAAAAATCTGTGCAAAGATAGAAGAATATTATGAGGGATTATGCCTACTTTTGAAAAAAAGAAACACAATGAACAGATTATTATACTCCGACATTTTTATTGACTTCGACGATACACTATACGACACTCATGGTAATGCGTGCAAAGCACTAACCGAAGTTTTTGCTCAATTCGGACTACAACAATATTTTGCTACAGAAGATGACTTTACACAGCCATTTTGGGAGACCAATAGCGAGCTATGGAGTCTGTATGCTCATGGGAAAATCGACCGCGATGAATTAATTGTCGAGCGCATACGTCGCCCACTTTCACTCGGAAAACTTCCTAATGGCGAAATGTTCAAACCTAGTCGAGAATATTGCCTCAAAATGAGCGATTTTTACTTAGAACGATGTGCATGCAAACCTGACACTATAGAAGGTGCACATGAGGCAATGCAACACCTTAAAGAGAAAGGATACAAACTACATTTGTGCAGCAATGGCTTTAGAGAAGTGCAATACAAAAAACTACATGCCTCGCGAATGACAGAATATTTCGATACCATCATTTTATCAGAAGATGCTGGTGCAAACAAACCATCGAAACAATTCTTTGACTATGCTTTGCTACAAACACATGCAACACAAGCTACGACATTAATGATTGGCGACAACTTCGATACCGACATAATGGGAGCCATCAACTCTGGCATACACACTATGTTTTTCAATCGCCAACCTAACTCATTCTCCACGCCGCATGAAGTCGACTTCGAAATAAAATCGCTACATGAGATAAAATGGTTGTTATAATCACAAATAGAATATATAACGCACACAAAAAAAGACAGTCCCCAATAATTAGGAACTGCCTTTTTCATTTTTATTAATCTCTGAAT
>JBGUYH010000166.1:0-10897 GCA_045118595.1 Bacteroidales bacterium
ATGGATTAATACTGCATTTGCCTGGTGCTTATCCATATGGATTAACAAATTCGACGAAATATGGGTGCCCGACATATATCCATATCCCAATGGGTTAGCTGGCGAACTTGCGAAACCAACATACATACGCACTAAAATAAAAACGATAGGCTTATTATCTCGCCTCGAACAATATGCACCAAGCAATTTACCACCAATTGAACATCTAGCCATCATATCAGGTCCGGAACCACAACGCACCATAATGGAAGACATGATACGAAATATTTTTAGCCATTTGGACGGTGAAAAAATCATCTTCAACGGGCGGCAACATACCAACGCCATTGAATTATCATCATGCATACAACGTGCAAAAAACATCTACTGCCGTTCTGGTTATTCAACCATAATGGATTTGGTAAAATTAAACAAGACAGCAAACCTTATTGCAACATACGGACAAGCCGAACAAGAGTATTTGTGTGAAAGAATGGTTAAATTTGGCTTTAAACATATTGAAAAATAATAATCTTGTGTAACTAAGACGAAATCGAGTCGTAACAACCAATGTTATTTAACTCTGACGGAAATGTCAACATACAGATGGTTTTTGAAGTGATTCTTATATTATGTGTGCTTGTCGCAACATTTTTCATTGCAAGAAATTTCTATGTGCGATGGACTGAGAACGATGCTATTACACGTCTCAGCGAGATATTATTCCCCTCTGGTGATGAGCAAATGGAGAACACTATCAATGACATTGACGAGATGACTCATGGCAGATTTACACGCGACGAAATACTCGATTATTATCTAAAAATCAAAGGATTACAGATTACAGATTTACATTCAAATGCAGATAGTGGTATCAGAAGTTATTTGATGAAACCTACCAAAGTTAGACTAACCTATTTTGAACAGGTCAAATTTTACGAAATATACCTAAACTATCCACAAGCCGTGGGCGAAAGTGTCGTTGAACACTAAAAAAATCAGACAAAAAAATAATGCCAACATTCTTATTTGACAAGACGATATTCGGACCAATACGCAGCCGCAGGTTGGGAATATCGTTAGGAGTTAATTTATTACCCAACGACCGTAAATTATGCTCGTTTGATTGCATCTATTGCGAATGCGGATTCGGACAAAAAACTAACGACCGAGCAATATTACCAACAAGAAATATTGTCAGCCAACAATTGCGTCAGAAGCTAAGTGAGATGAAACAAGCCAATGAAATGCCTGATGTTATAACATTTGCAGGCAATGGCGAGCCAACGCTTCATCCTGAATTTGCAGAGATAATAGCCGACACAATTGACTTACGTAACGAATATTGCCCATCAGCACGTGTTGCCGTACTTTCCAACGCATCGCGACTTAACAACAATAATGTTGTTAATGCTCTAAAATTGGTTGATGACAATATTCTAAAGATAGATTCTGCTTTTGAACAAACTGTGCAAATACTTGACAGACCCAATTATAAATATTCAACAGAAAACATAATAAATCAACTTAAGCAGTTTGATAGCAACCTAGTTATACAAACTATGTTTGCTCGTTGGCACATTGGCGACACCTATTTCGATAATTCAACAGATAATGAGGTTAAAGCATGGATTGATTGTATCCGCCGCATTGCTCCACCTCGCGTTATGATATACACCATCGACCGTGACACACCATTACAAGGAATGCAAAAGGTAGATAAAAAACGCCTTGACGAAATAGCTGAAATGATTAGACCATTCGTCAAGGACGTTAGTGTTTCTTATTAGGGGTATCAACTCAATATTCAAGCATTACGCTCTGTTTCATTATCAACATGAGTTTGCATCGGATTAGCAGCTAATGCTATGTTCAATTTTCTATTGCGATAGGTATCTATAGCCAAATAGAGCGCATTTCTGAACGATTCACATGGCGCTATGTCTTGTCCTGCAATATTGTATTCTGTTCCATTGATAGGCGCTGTTACAATATGCTCAAGTCCAGCAGTAAAAATAGCGCCACTATCATATGCCAAAGCCTTTAGTGGGGCAACACCTTGATCGTAATACATGGCCAACACTGCATCGAATTTATATGCGTCACCATTACCAAAAAGCGCACTTGCTGTGTATGGTCCCATTGCATATATTTTCTCATTGCTTACTATTTCAATTGCAGGCGTAATCACATTTTGCTCCACATTACCAATCTGCCCATCAGGATTAAGTGTCATCACAGCGATACGTGGACGACGAATAGTAAAGTCTTGCTTTAATGTTTTGTCGATAATGCGAAGAGCATTGACTATACGATCGGTGGTTAAATAATCAGTAACATTACTTATCGACACATTCTCAGCCACTACACCTATCTTCAATTTATTACTTATGTACAAACGGATACCATCAGCGCTAACATAAGCATTGCCACTCATAGGTGCGCATACTAGGGCATCAATTTTCCCCTCTTTCAAATCGCTTGTGGCTGCAGATAGAGCTATATTGGCTGCTTCTTCAGCATATGTACTTTTCTTCCCGATCTCAACATGTATATTATCATCACCTGAAGTAACTATATTAACACGCTTAGGGTGTGCTTCAGATGCGTCTTTTATACTATTAAGACTGAAGTTTTGTATGTTGAGCATCTTACGATGATAGGCTGCCGCCTTGGGCGAACCATATATTATGGCTGTAAAGTTGTCGCACATCTCAGGCTCCGAAAGTGTCTTTAATATCATCTCGTAGCCAATGCCATTGACGTCGCCTTGTGTGATGCCTATTCTTATTTTCTGTTCCTCTTCCATTATATTTTCTTGTTCGATATTTACTATTATTCTTGTGGTGTCACTTCCAAAGTATACATCACTGCTTCAAGTTGTCGGATAAGATTTCTCTTTCTCTCTTTGCTTGGATAATATACAAATCCGTCGGTTACTATTAAACGATTTGATATTGTGTCATGATATGCTCGCAAAATAAATGGTCCGCCCATTGCGAACCCTTCCATACGCCACAAACCACGTAACTCTGCGACATCCATACCTTTGTACTTACCACTCAGATATGTTATTTCATCAAGACCAAAACGAGTTTCGGTACACATAAACGAACCATCTGGCCCCTCAATATTCTCTTTGAGTAATGAATCGCGTTTGTTGAGTATATATGGTACCGACAATGAGCCTTCGCCCACATACGGCATATCATAAACCATAAGATTAACATTCGATTCGTCGGTATCAATTCTGATCCATGACATATCGGATTTATTTTTTGGGGTACACTTGCTGAATGTATTAGGTATTGTGAGGGTAACACCCCATTGTTTTGCAATATCCTCACTCAAGGCTGTATGATTTATTCGCTTGTTGAAGGCTATTTGTCTGTCGCGTTCTGACTTAGTTAGATAACTAACTATTTTAATATGATTGCGCTCAAGCAGACTTAACAACGCTTGTTTTGAATGAGCATTAACTGCAATATAGGCTTGAGGTTGTGCCCACATATTGTTATAGAACAATACTGTATCGGTTTTAACGGTATCGACAACAACAACATCAATGATGTTACGAAATTTTGCCATTATTTCGTTGAAATAGCCATGAGGTACCGTCTGCATATCAAAAATTGGCTCCGCCGTTGATAATCCTAGAAAATTATCGGTAAGCATAGCTGTTATATACTTGCCTGCAGTATCGGCTTTTATATCGTCGTTAATAACTACTATTACTTCGCCATTTTTACCTGTGATACCTGGTTTAAATGTGCTATTATTATCTGAATTTGTTCCACATGAGTAAACGAGAGCTACCGTAGCTATCGATAACAATTGAAAGAATTTTTTCATGATGTAGGCGTATTAAGTGTAGCAAAATTACAATAACGAATTAATATTTCCTAAATCTGTTAAATTTATATGCTCTTGCTAACAAAAAAGCCTGTCTGCAAAATACAGAACAGGCTTTTGTCTTTGTTTGTGTTTAAGGGAATTGAGTTTATCGTATAATCACTTTCTGAGTACTATCACCAACTTTTACTACATAAACACCAATTTCTGGTATCAATATTTGCTTTGTAGCTCCATCAATTGTACCATGAGCCACCTCTGCACCTCTTATATTGAATATGCTATATTCGTTATTCTGTGCATTCTTAATGGTTATCTGTCGACCCACTGCGCTAATTGCCAACTTTTCGTTTGCACTAATATCGCTTACACCAACAGCCGAACCATATCGGAGGTTAACTACAATTGTACCATTTGCTGAGGCTAAACCATTTAATGTAATGGTCATCTTCGTACTCAAATTGTTTTTCTTTTCGCCATTAACAATAACTTGACCTGGAGCTTTCTTTGTCTCTATAGTAATTACTGAGCCCTCATTTGCATA
The DNA here is from genome assembly GCA_045118595.1 of Bacteroidales bacterium. Taxonomy (GTDB): domain Bacteria; phylum Bacteroidota; class Bacteroidia; order Bacteroidales; family Marinilabiliaceae; genus W3P20-009. The sequence continues at coordinate 4,376 of JBGUYH010000166.1, forward strand.
GTACACAGGATTTTTAAGTCCTACTTCTTGTGCTGTTGCTCCGTCAATATCATATATAATTTTTACTACTGGATTCTGATTCTTGCTAACTGTTACTGGATATTTAGTGCCCATCGACCATTCACGAGTATATGTACCAGTGTAGCCTCTATCATCAAAGTTGAGCCAATATGCAGGTTCGCCATTTGCCATTTCTGTGTTAGTATAGTAGCGAATATCGTCATCAACATCGAAAGGAATGGCATCTTCAAGACTTAGTCGTTTTTGCGATTTTGTATTAGAACACATTTTTGATGATTTACCTGCATTTCTACCTACACCTATGTTCTGCGATACAAGTATGCAACGTTTATTACCATCGGTAGCGTCTTCTACTCCTTCAAAATAGCCAACTACATGATCTATTTCACCATAGTTTTCAGCTACCACACATGCAACAGCATTTGCTTCATCAGCTTCTTCTATCTGAACCGAACCTGTTACTACCACATTCGACAGAACACCATTGTTGACACCGACAAGCAATGGATAATAGTGCTTTTTCTCGCCATCTTCACAATCATCGCCTTGCATTTCACGTCCTTCGCTATTCTGTGCTTCATAGTTAACTCCTTCGATATTAACATTATCTATTGTTCCCTCATCACCGATGGTACCAAATATTGATGTTACATTAGCTTGATTCTCGCCATCGTTGAGTATAATTGTGTTTCCTTGACCATCAAATGAGCCGTTAAATGGTACTTCTTCTGTACCTAACATAGTCCACTTTTGCGAACTATTTTCATCTGTAAGGTCAATATCTTCAATAAGTTTGATGAGCATAACTTCAGTTATAGCTGCACCGCTATTTACGATATTGGCAAGTTGTTCTATATTTGTTTCATTATCAACGGCTACTTCCAATGTATTTGTTTCTGAGTCGTAAACAACATTATTGTCTTGAGAAGAGATAATTGCGACATCAACAAATTTATCAGCATAAGTTGAATATTTATCTTTATAGTAGTCAACCATATCTGTAGCTACAAAAATAAGTGCTGCATTGTCGAGAAGTTGCATACTATTACTTAGGTCAAGTTCTTCTTCACAATTATGAATGAGTGAAACAATTGGTTCTTCTTCAACCATATGACTACCCACTCCAGTACCTGTCATATTATACAATGCTTGTCCGTTGACCCAAATATTCATATTACATGGTAGAACTACAAGCTTAAGCGTTGACGCTACATTACCATTTGTATTAGCCAATGCGTCTATTTGCCTAATATTAACATCCCAACCATGATATTTTACCATGGCATCAGATAAATCTATACCACTAAGTTCACCATTGTAACCTATAACAGTAAAGCCTTCGTCCATCGAACCTGTAATAACAAGTCCATTGAGGGCATAGTTGTCTTCTTCCGATACGATATATCCATTATCATTACTTATTTCATAAAACGGAGTATGTCCTTGCATCATACTATTAGCATCACCGAATAGAGGAACTTCTTTTGGCAAATATGAATCATAATTATCGTAATATATATCATCTGTTAACCATAAACCCTCCAAATTGGTTAGTTTGCTATAAGCACCATTTAATATTTCATATTCGGTAGACATATCCACTTTAAGATGTGTTACTTTTTTACTTGGCTCTATCTGACCTACATACCTAAATATTACTTCGCCATCGATTGTATTATTCACAGTTACATAATCTTCAGCACTATCGGAAAAACCAATCCAAACACGTGCATCTGTATTATAATCACCTACTTTGATATCATTATATTCGTATGTTTTACCATTATAATTGAAATTAATATCATCTGTATAGCCATAGAATATAGATTCAGCTTCCATATATTCTCTTTCATTCCACATTCCAATCAGCATACTAATTGTATAATAATAGGGTGCTGATATTTCTTTCAAATTAGGTGCTATTGCCGATAGTGTACCATATATTTCTATATTATCTTCTAATATAAGTTTTGTTACATTTGAGTTTGCCGGCACTGATAATGACATTATATCATTGACAAAATAATCATTATTATCTATTTCTATTTTTTGTGGTATTGTTACAACTTCATTTGCATTATTTGTGAAACCTACTACCGACACCATATCTCCAGACAATGCATAAAATATATTATCGTCATGTGCATATATTTGTGGAAATCCATTATAACTATGCCCTATTAATCGTGCACCATACTGAGCAAATTTGCTGTATGAATCGAGGTCGCAATAGAGTGCTACTATGTTTATCAATCCATAATAACCTTCCCAATAATTATCAAATTCAGTAGGAAAATATTGCTCATAATCACCATCTACTATAAGTGTGCGTAATTTTTGATAATCTTCGCTATCAATAATGCCAGATACTTTTATGTCGCCAATTTTACTAATGAGTGTAACTACTGTATCTGCATCAATCGAAAGACCTGTCATAACATATGATTTATCAATCAGAGCAAATAATCCAGTCTCATCATTATAGTCACATTCATATGCCAATGCATATTTTGCACCATCTTCTCGTTGTGTTACATCATAAGTAATATTCTCTATGCCTATAAAATACGAACCATATCGTTCATAATCTGAATAGTTAGAAAAATGAACTTCTTTTAGTGAAGGGAGAGATTCAGTTATAATTTCCTCTATTATAAAACCAGACTCACTTCTATTCTCTTTCATAAAGCCATCGAACGACAACTTTTCTATATTGTCCGACATCTGATTGTCGCTATTGCGAGTAAGAGTAATACCAGCTACGTAATTGCCATTAATTTTTTCGGGTATAGTAACGCTAGCATTGTTACCAAGGTCTTCAAAACCTACAATATAACACATTGTAGTCTGACTAATTTCATTAAATTGAGTTTGATAACGAAATTTGCCACTAACCTGATAATCAGGAGTATAATCTAACGACACACTAGCTGTTTCAGCAAATTGACATTTAAAATCTGAGACATTACTATTATATTCATTTACATATAAATTATATGTATTATAGTCTACATAAATTGTACGTAACTTGGTCAAACCTACAAAATTAGAAGCTTGATTTAATAAACAAAAGCCATTGTATATGCCACCGTCAAATGATATATTATTTTCGTTGAATTGGCTAATATCAAGAGTTGTTATAGTACTATTAGTGTTTGTCCATTGAATTTGTGTCACCTTGTACATACTACCATTAACATCTATTGATGTCGGTACGGTTACTGATGTTCCACTACCTGTGTAGCCTACTAATGAAGCAGAAACATTACTTTCATATATTTCAAACTGAAGTCCATCGCTTGTTGTGATAGTTTCAGCCCACGATATTGATGTCACAATGCAAAATAATGACAGCAATAAAACTCTGAAAATGTAATAATGATTTTTCATATATTATTGGATTTATGATTATTGCAACTAAAACTTAGCTTGCAAACATAATAAGTTTTATCTGTATTTTGTAATTGTTTAATATTTTTAACATATACAATAAAAAAAGAAAAGCACAAACTCTCACATAAAGAGTTTGTGCTCATTTTATATTCTATGTAATTATCCCTTAAGAGCGATATTTACAATCTTTCCTGGAACAACAATAACCTTTGCTATTGTTTTGCCTTCCAAATACTTCTGCGACTGTTCATTTTCGAGCACTGCCTTTTCGATGGCGGCTTTGTCCATGTCGAGCGGAAGTTCGAGCATGAAACGTGTCTTGCCGTTGAACGAAATTGGGTAGTTGAATGCGCTTTCTACCAAATATTTCTCGTCGAAGGCTGGCCACTGAGCGTCGAGCACGGTGGTGTCGTGGCAAAGTTGATGCCAAAGTTCTTCGGCAATGTGAGGCGCAAATGGTGTGAGCAGAATAACTACTGGCTCAAACACTTCGCGTTTGTTGCATTTGAGGTCGGTCAGTTCGTTGAGCAAAATCATGAACTGGCTTATGCAGGTGTTGAACGAGAAGTTCTCTATGTCGCTCGTAATCTTCTTGATAGCTTTGTGAAGTGCCTTGAGTTCCTTGGCATCGGCTTTGGCATCAACAAGACCGCCGTCGAACACGCGCCAAAGTTTCTTGAGGAACTTATGCACGCCGTCGATACCGTTGGTGTCCCAAGGTTTAGAGAGCTCGATAGGTCCGAGGAACATTTCATACATACGCAACGTGTCGGCACCATATTTCTCCACAATCATATCAGGGTTGACAACGTTGAACATCGACTTCGACATCTTCTCAACTGCCCATCCGCATATATATTTACCATCTTCGAGCACAAACTCGGCGGTGGCAAACTCTGGTCGCCATGCCTTGAATGCCTCAAGGTCGAGCTGGTCGTTGCTTACGATATTTACATCGACGTGAATTGGCGTCACTTCGTACTGATCTTTCAAACCAAGGCTAACGAATGTGTTGGTGTCTTTGATACGATAAACGAAGTTCGAGCGGCCCTGAATCATACCTTGGTTGACGAGCTTCTGGAATGGCTCTTCGGTTGACGAAACGCCAAGGTCGAAGAGGAATTTGTTCCAGAAACGGCTGTAGATAAGGTGACCCGTAGCGTGCTCCGAACCGCCTACGTAGAGGTCGACATTCTTCCAATATTTATTAGCCTCTTCCGAAACGAGTGCGTCGTTATTATGGTTGTCCATATAACGCAAGTAGTATGCACTCGAACCTGCAAAGCCAGGCATTGTGTTGAGTTCGAGCGGGAAGATGTTTACGTTGTCGATAAGGTTCTTATCAACCACTTGGCAGTTCTTCTCGTCCCAAGCCCATTTCTGCGCATGACCGAGTGGTGGCTCGCCAGTTTCGGTTGGGAGGAACTTGTCAACTTCGGGCAATTCGAGCGGAAGTTTATCCGCAGGAATCATATATGGCATTCCATCTTTATAGTACACAGGGAATGGCTCGCCCCAATAGCGTTGACGCGAGAATATGGCATCGCGAAGGCGATAGTTGACCTTCACACGACCGATTTTGTTTTCGGTTACATATTTCTTAGTAGCTGCAATGGCCTCTTTCACCGTCAGACCGTTGAGCGAGAAGTTGATGTAAGGCTTAACGTCGGGGCGTGGAGAGTTGCTCACAATGCCTTCCTTGGCGTCGTAGCTCTGCTCGCTCACATCAGCGCCTTCGATGAGCGGAATGATAGGCAAGTTGAAGTGCTTAGCAAAAGCGTAGTCGCGGCTATCGTGAGCAGGAACGGCCATGATAGCGCCCGTGCCGTAGCCAGAGAGTACGTATTCGCTCACCCAAATAGGAATGGCCTCGCCAGTGAATGGGTTGATGGCATACGAACCAGTGAATACACCAGTCACTTTGCGGTCGCTGATGCGGTCGCGTTCGGTGCGTTTCTTCACGTAGTCGATGTATTCGTCAACTGCTTGTTTCTGTTCGGCAGTGGTCACTTGTGCCACATAGTCGCTCTCAGGAGCAAGCACCATGAATGTTACGCCAAACATGGTGTCGGCACGTGTGGTAAATATGGTGAACTTGACGTCGGAATCTTTCACCGAGAATTCAACCTCAGTACCTTCCGAACGGCCAATCCAGTTTTTCTGAGTCTCTTTTATCGACTCGCTCCAATCGATGTTCTGCAAGCCGTCGAGCAAGCGCTGAGCGTATGCACTGACACGCAAGCACCATTGGCGCATCTTCTTTTGCACCACAGGATAGCCGCCGCGTACCGAAACGCCATCGACAACCTCATCGTTGGCAAGCACAGTGCCGAGCTTCGGACACCAGTTAACCATCGTTTCGCCCAAGTAGGCAATGCGGTAGTTCATCAGCGTTTGCTGCTTTTTCTTCTCGTCCCACGAGTTCCATTCGTCAGCTGTAAAACGGAGTTCTTCGCTTTGAGCCACATCGAGACCGTTGTTACCTTCCGTCTCGAAGTGTTTTATAAGTACGCTGATAGGCAGCGCTTTTTTCTCTTTGTTGCAATAGAACGAGTTGAACATCTGCGTGAATGCCCACTGCGTCCATTTGTAATATGCAGGGTCGCAAGTGCGTACTTCGCGGTCCCAATCGAAGCAGAAACCAATCTTGTCGAGCTGTTCGTGGTAGCGATTGATATTCTGGCTTGTAGTGATAGCAGGGTGCTGACCCGTCTGAATAGCATATTGCTCGGCAGGCAAACCATAAGCATCGTAGCCCATAGGGTGAAGCACATTGAAGCCCTTCAAGCGCTTGTAACGAGCAAAAATATCGCTGGCGATGTAGCCGAGCGGATGTCCCACATGCAATCCCGCTCCCGATGGATAAGGGAACATGTCGAGAATGTAGTATTTAGGTTTGTTGTGGTCTGTGCTGACCTTGTAGACGTTATTGTCGGACCAATATTTTTTCCATTTGGTCTCAATGTCTTTGAAGTTATATTCCATTGTTTCTGTATTTGCGCAAACAAAAAATCAAATCGTGCGCAAAATTACAAATTACTAATTACAAATATGCGACTTGATACTTACGAAAGAAGTAATATCTATTTATATAAATATGATATTGAG
>JBGUYH010000167.1:0-12387 GCA_045118595.1 Bacteroidales bacterium
TTTTCAATTTGTTATCTATCTTTGTGCAAGTATTTTCAATCTATCATTTAAATATGTTAAATGATTTGGTAAATTCGGAGAAAAAAATCAGCAAGCATATAGTCTTAAATATAAAATCTAAGAATAGATAGACTATTTTATTGTTTTACAATGCAATAGAGTAGGTCTGTCATTTTTTTTGTATAGATTTATCTAATTTCAAATATCATGAAAAACAACATGTCTCATTACTCATTTTATCTATGCTATGTGTAGTACCATTTTTTACCTCGTGTGGTGGCGATGAAAAAGAGAATCCAGAACCATCGCCAGTGGTGGTAGAGGTAAAAAATCTGGTTATTAATACTAATTTCTCTGTGTCAGTAACTGGGAATGTGGTATCGGTGAATAGTAATCTTACTTATACTCCAATGTGGGTAATTACGAAGGTACTAAATATATTTTGACCGATGGTAAGAATACCAACAAAAGAGGATTTTGAAGAATTATTAGATAATTGCGATGTCGAAGAAAAACTTGAATATGGATATATTGTTGTTGGTTATACTTTAAAATCAAAAAGTAATGGAAATAGTATCTATTTGCCGTTCAATTCTGATTTTGGATATTTTTCTTCATCTACTTTGGATAGAATAGGTATATTGAAAAATGGAAAAGATGTTAATGGTCTTAAAATAGTGAATTATAAACAAAGGAGATATGGTAATAAAGTTCGTGCAATATGCAAATCTGATGGTAATAAGAATGGGCATGAAGCTGTTGATATGGGCTTGCCAAGTGGAAACTTGTGGGCAACAAGTAATGTAGGTGCAACTGATATAGAAGATGTTGGCGACTATTATGCATTGGGGAAAAGTGGCGCATGCCAACCGAAAAACATGTGCAAGAACTTTTAGAGAACACAGAGGTGGAATATGTTTATGATTATGAAGGGAACGGTGTAAATGGTAACACTATATTTATGCCGTTTGCAGGATGTATTCGTGGTGAATATAAAGATTTATATAATATCGATTCATACTAGTTGTTTTCTGAAGGTTCTCGTAAATATACCAACGAAGCTCCATATCTTGATGAATTAGGTACGATTGGAAAAGAATTTCGATATGGAGGATTTTCTATTCGTGCAGTGAAAGTATCGGAATAATCAGTATTAAATATAGCGATAAAGACGTACCTATATGGTGTGTCTCTTTTTTTGGGGGACATTGTATTGGCACATTTGAGTAAGAAATAGATGTTGGAAAAACTCTTTTTTTTATCCATCACTCTCAAAAGGTGGCTTCGTAATTGTTCTTTCGGCATTATTTATTAATTTTGCCGCCAAATTGTGCTTTCTGACGACAGAGAATAAGCATTAGAGTAGTCTTGTAATATATTGCAAGTCAAAAAGCTGCCGCCATAGAGGTACTCAAAAGAAATAAATAGAAACATTGTAATGGCACAAATTAATGCAGTAATCACTGGCATTGGAGCATTCCTACCCGAGTATCGTTTGACAAATGACGAACTCAGCAAAATGGTCGACACCAACGATGAATGGATTATGACGCGCGTTGGTATAAAGGAACGTCGTATACTAAAAGAAGAGGGTGCAGCAGCATCGGATATGGGTGTTCGCGCTATTGATAATCTTTGCGCAAAGACGGGTCTTCAGAAAGACGAGATAGATCTTATCATTTGTACCACAGTAACCCCCGATGCCCCTATCCCTGCCACAGCAGCCATCATAGCCGACAAAGCAGAAGCTCGCAATGCTTTGGCATTTGACATTAACGGAGCATGTTCAGGCTTTTTGTATGGTCTCGACCTTGCTTCGCAGTATATCAAGGCTGGTAGTAAGAAGAAGGTTGTAGTGGTTAGCACCGAAAAAATGTCATCTATTGTCGATTGGACTGATCGTACTACATGTGTACTCTTTGGCGATGCTGCTACAGCAGTACTTGTTGAACCAACAACAGAGAATGTAGGTGTTATGGATGCAAATTTGCATACCGATGGCATGGGTCGTCACTATCTCAAGATAAAAGCAGGTGGTTCTCAATATCCAGCATCGCATGAAACAGTTGAAAATCGTGAGCACTACGTTTATCAAGAGGGAAAACAAGTATTTAAGTATGCCGTTACACGTATGGCCGATGCAACAGTTGAAACAATGGAACGCAACGGTTTAAAGTCAGACGATGTAGCTTGGTTAGTTCCCCATCAGGCAAATCTTCGCATCATAGCAGCCACAGCAGAGCGCATGGGTGTTGATCCGTCAAAAGTGATGATTAACATAGAGAAGTATGGTAATACCACATCAGCAACAATTCCGTTGTGTTTGTATGAGTGGGAAAAGCAACTCAAGAAAGGCGATAATTTGTTGCTCTCGGCATTTGGAGCAGGCTTTACATGGGGCTCTATCTACGTTAAGTGGGGATACGACACCAAATAAGTTGAAAAACTCATATTGAAACAATTATAAAAGGAGGATATAGCACATAGTTATATCCTCCTTTCTTATTTTTTAACTCTAAACATACAATTCCGTTAATGTGTCATTCATAATTAATTATTATCTTTGCCACATTGAAAGAGAAGAGTGGACGGATTTGCCAATTGCAACCACTATAAAAAACTGCTAAACTGCAACTTCCATCTCTATCCCTTTCCTAATAATACACACTAACCTTTCATTATTTGTATTAAATGGGATACTATTTTACATCTGAATCAGTTTCAGCTGGACACCCAGATAAGGTGGCCGATCAAATTTCTGATGCCATACTTGATAACTTGCTTGCACAAGATGCAGAGTCGAAAGTTGCATGCGAAACACTTGTTACAACAGGTTTGACCATTGTAGCAGGTGAAATAAAATCGACAGGTTTCGTCAATGTTGATGAAGTGGCTCGTAAAACTATCGAACGAATTGGTTATAACAAAGCCGAATATAAATACGATGCGGGTTCGTGCGGTATCATGTCGGCACTTCATGCGCAATCGGCCGACATCAATAGAGGCGTAGAGCGAGCTGCTGAAGAAGAACAAGGTGCAGGCGATCAAGGTATGATGTTTGGTTATGCATGTCGCGATACAGAAGATTATATGCCATTGCCAATCTATTTGGCTCATAATCTACTTATTGAACTCGACGCTATTCGTCGCGAAGGTAAAGTGATGACATATTTGCGCCCCGATGCCAAGAGCCAAGTAACTATAGAGTATAACAACGACAACACACCAAATAAAATTGATACAATTGTTGTATCAACACAACACGATGAATTTGCCGACGATGACACAATGCTTGCACAAATTCGTCAAGATGTGAAAGAGATTCTTATCAAGCGTTTGGTAGCTAAGTTGCCTGCATCGATTCAGAAACTCTTTAATGTCGATTATAAACTATTTGTCAACCCAACAGGCAAGTTCGTTATTGGAGGTCCTCATGGCGATACAGGCTTAACCGGTCGAAAGATTATTGTAGATACTTATGGCGGAAAAGGCGCACATGGTGGTGGAGCCTTCTCAGGTAAAGACTCTTCGAAAGTAGACCGTTCGGCAGCGTATGCAGCTCGTCATATAGCAAAGAACTTGGTAGCAGCAGGTGTTGCCGACGAAGTGCTTGTGCAAGTTGCTTATGCCATTGGAGTAGCAGAACCAGTAGGACTTTATGTCAATACCTATGGAACATCGAAAGTTAGTTTCACCGATGGTGAAATAGCCGACAAAGTAGCCAAATTGTTCGATATGCGTCCGAGTGCAATCACTAAGCGTTTTGGCTTGAAAAATCCGATATTTGAACCAACTGCAGCATACGGACATGTAGGTCGTAAACCATACAAAGGCGTAGTTAAAGTCTTTGTGGATGGCAAAGAAGTTGAGAAAGAGGTAGAATTCTTTACATGGGAGAAACTCGACTATGTAGAGCGCATCAAAGAGGCATTTGCACTATAATAGATAGGATAGAGGTCTGAAATTTAAGGTCTGTTATAACGATTGAAAAAAAATTAAAGAAAATCGGAATAATAATCCTATAATGTAAAATAAAAAGTGTAATTTGGCACTCAGAACGATTAAGAAATACTTGACTTGAAATAATAACGAGCCCTACCGGCTTAAATTGTTTAACTATGGAAATCAAGAAAACACCCAGTGCGGACCTCGAAAATAAAAAGGGGTTGTTTACTGAGATAGGTCTTGCCATTGTTCTCGGAGTTGTTCTTGCAGCTTTTGAATGGACAAGTCAAGATGCTCAGATAAACGTAAGCGATATGCCCGATGAGGTGGCCGTTGAGGAGGAGTTGGTTCCAATCACCAAGATGGATGAGATAAAACCACCACCACCACCACCACCACCAAAGATGGTTGACCTTATCAATATTGTAGACAACAATACTGAGATCAACGATGAACTTGACGTTTTTGATACAGAAATGGATGAAGATACAGAAATAGAGTATCAAGAAGTAGAAGTCAAGGAAGAAGAGCCTGTAGAAGAAGAGGAGATATTCCTTATTGTGGAACAAATGCCACAATTCCCAGGTGGTGACGAAGCACTTCGTAAATACCTTGCACAATCGGTGAAATATCCTGTTATTGCGCAAGAGAATGGTATACAAGGACGCGTATTCGTGTCGTTTGTAGTAGCTAAGAATGGTGAAGTAACAAATGTAAAAGTTGCTCGTCCATTCGATCCAAACCTCGATAAAGAGGCTGTTCGCGTGGTGCAATCGATGCCTAAATGGGCTCCAGGTATGCAACGAGGTAAAGCTGTGAAAGTATCATACACAGTACCTATCAACTTCGTGCTCCAGTAAAAAGTGATTGTCATTTAAAGTATTGACAACGATACTTCAAGGTTGCCTCAGATAAATCTGTGGCAACCTTTTTGATATAAAGAGAGAGAATACAACAACAGTTGCCTATGAAATTATTTAAACATCTAACAGTTGTTTGCGCAGCAATATTGTGTAATACATTAGCCGTTGATGCAAAAAGTGTTGCAGATGGTGATGAAGTATACATTATTGTGGAGAATATGCCAGTCTTCCCAGGTGGCGATGAGGCATTGCGCAACTTTGTGGTTAACAACACGCAATACCCCGAAGAGGCACGTAAACAATCGATACAAGGTCGTGTGTTTGTGTGTTTCGTTGTAGGTACAAATGGAGCAGTGCAAAATGTTAAAGTAGCTCGCTCTGTACACCCTCTGCTCGACGCAGAAGCTGTAAGAATAGTAAAGTCGATGCCTAAATGGACTCCAGGTCAGCACCGTGGAAAAACAGTGAAAGTGTCGTATACAATTCCTATAAATTTCTCACTAAAATAAAGAAAGTCTATGCTCTTCCATCGCATGAAAAAAGTTTTTATTATCGCATGTTGCATCATGTGCGCGTGCGTTGGAATTAAAGCGCAAAAGACACGATTAATAACGACAGAAGATCATCTATCGAACAGTCTTATAAATCAAGTATATCAAGACTCAAAAGGGTATATATGGATAGCCACAGAAGATGGCTTAAACCGCTACGATGGCGATAATTTTAGAGTTTATCGAACAAGTAATAGTAAAGGTTCGATAAGTAGCAATTATGTGCATCGAGTTTATGAAGACAGTAAATCGCAATTGTGGGTTGGCACACTCAACGGATTGCAACAATACAATAGAGAATACGACAACTTTATCGATGTGCCTATTATCTATGGCACTGATACAATAAAAGCACATGTAACTGATATTGTTGAAGATAAAACTGGTGTTATATGGATTGCCACTTCGGGACGTGGTGTGCTCAAATACGATGGGCATAACATGATAGCTCAAGTCCCTAACGAAATGCTTGCCAGTTTTGTATCGTCGATAGAGTGTGATAGTAGAGGTAATTTGTGGATTGTAGCCTTATCTAATAATGTGGTGTACAAATACGTGCCTAACGATAAGCAAATACATTTTATACCCATTGAAGATAATCGCATTTTAGCCGAGAATGCTTTTATTTCAGAAATAAACGGACGCCTATATCTCAGTGTTGATAATAGTGGATTATATGTTTTAGATGAGAAAAAATCTACATTTTGTAAATGTCCTATAGAGATAAACACGTTTATATCTTCGCTGTCGGAGTATAAAGGAAATGTGTATATAGGCACTGATGGCGACGGACTTTATCAATACGACGAAAAAGATAATCATTGCGAAAAGGTTGATATATTCATGTCGCAAATCGACTTTGCTAAGTCGAAGATACACTCTGTACTATTTGACAGAAGTGGAAATATGTGGCTTGGTATATTCCAGAAGGGTGTAATGCTTACGCCATATTCAACCAAAGGATTTGTTGTATATGGCTATAAACCCAATAGCGCATACAATATAGGCTCGGCATGTGTAATGTCGGTATTTAATGACACCGATGGGTTATGGATAGGTACTGATGGAGATGGACTATACCATGTTAATTCAGATGGCGATGTGGATCATATAACCACAGAAATACCTAAAACCATAATGGCAATAACACATCATCCAGAACATGCCGATATACTACTCTTGGCATGCTACGACGATGGCTTTAGGGCATATAATAAAACCACCAAACAAGTAACCGACTTAAATAGAGTGTTACGCAATGCATCGCAACAATACAATGGCAGGGTAGTTAGTATAGCAAGCCAAGCAGGAAAGGGTATAATGGTGGGTACTTATGGTAGCGGATTCTTTCATATCAGCAACGATTATATTGATACACGCTCGTTTATTTCCTCGTCAGAAGATATAGATCTAACACGTAATGAACCAATCAACAATTGGATTAATTGTATTTGTCCCGATGACAATAAAGTGTGGGTGGGAACATATAAAGGCATATGCTGTTTTAATGTTCAAGAACGCAGTTTTGTTGTTGTCGATAGCATATTGCAGCAGAGTATAGGTAGTAAAATAGTTTTCGATATAGCTATAGATAGTGATAATAACATATGGGCAGCTACTAACGATGGAGTAGTAAAATGTAACAGAAGCAGCCGCACGGCAAAGATATTTACAACATCTGATGGCATACCATCGAATACGGCAGTGTCAGTAGCAACCGATAGTGTAGGTAATGTGTGGATTGGTACGTATGGAGGTTTGTGTTGCATTGATATAACAACCAACCATGTTAGTAGTTACTATTCGCATGATGGTATACAAGGAGATCAATTTTCGAGAGCAGCAGTGACATCTGCTACTGACGGACGATTGTTTTTTGGTGGAGCTAATGGAGTTACAGAATTTATGCCCAATACCCTCAGAACAGATACGACACGCTTGAGGGTTGAAGTGACAACATTGTATGTTAATGGTAGGGAAGTTAAGCGTGGTGATACCTCTGATGGACATCAAATAGTGCACTCGGCAGTTATCGATGCCAATAAATTTACGTTCTCATATGCTGAAAAGTCGTTTGCTCTTAAATTGTCGGCATTTGCTTACATTGATCACGAACTTGTGCGTTATGAATATATGCTCGATGGGTTCGATACGCAATGGCATTCGACACCACAAGGCATATCGCTAATTAGTTTTACAAATCTGCGTCCAGGTACATACAAATTGCACATCAGAGCGCGTCTGGGGAATAACTTTTCAGATGTAAAAGCAATAGAGATAGAAGTAACCCCAATGTGGTGGCAAACATGGTGGGCTATGATACTCTATTTTATCATATTTTTGGTTATTGCCAATTTTATCTATACCACAACAAAACAACGACGATTCATAAAAGAAGAATTAATACGTCAAGAGCACGAGCGCAATATAGAAGAGGCTAAGTTCCAATTCTTCTTCAATATATCGCATGAAATACGTACACCGCTTACGTTAATAATCAACCCGCTCAAAGAGTTGATGCGAGAGGCACAAGATGAAAAAAATCAGAGCCGTTACGATATTATTTATCGTAATGCTATGCGAATATTGCGCTTAATAAACCAGTTGCTTGATATTCGCAAGATAGAAAAAGGACAAATGAAGATGCATTTTTGTCCAACCGACATAAACAATATGATTGTAGAGATAAGCAAGAGTTTTGCTTATGCAGCCGATAAAAAGCGCATAAATATGATAGTCGATAACAAGTTATCAGATAATATAGTGGCTATCGACAGTAATCATTTCGATAAGGTTATCTACAATGTATATTCTAATGCGATAAAGCACACTCCAGATGGAGGCGAGATTTGTACAACAGTGAGTGAAAATGGTGACAGAATTGTGATAGAGATAGCAGATTCGGGTCAAGGAATAGCTCCTGATAAATTGGAGATGATATTCAATCGCTTTTATCAAATCGACACACAAAGTACAGCAGCATATACAGGTACAGGCATAGGTTTGCACCATTCGCGTAGCATTGTTACCATGCATAATGGTACAATAGTAGCAAGAAACAAAGCAGAGGGTAGTGGTGCTATATTCAGAATAGAGATACCGCGTCATCAGGTTAACGAAGAGCCAGTAACAGACCAGATAGAACAATGTGTTGAAACTCCCGAAGCCGATGGCTACATAAGTATGGTTGTTGAAAACGAAAAGCACAAAGCAGCGACTAATCACAAAGTACTTATTGTTGATGACGAGCCAGAGGTTAATGCATATCTTGTGAGCGAATTATCGAAACATTATAAGACATACTCATGCACTAATGGTAAAGATGCATATGAATTGTTACTTGCCGAGCATTTTGACGCTGTGGTTTCAGATGTTATGATGCCAGTGATGGATGGAATGACACTATGTCGAAAGATAAAGACCAACGTCAACATAAATCACATTCCTGTTATTTTGCTTACAGCTAAGCATTCTGATGAGGATCGCAACAAAGGATTGCTTACAGGTGCTGATGCCTATATTGCAAAACCATTCGATATAGAAATGCTTGACAATACATTATATAGCATCATAGCTAACCGGGAAAGAATCATCAATCAGTTATCGGCAACAAGCAATGATGCAGCAACACGTAAAAAGATAAACATAAAGAGTTCAGACGAAGCGTTAATGGAAAAGGTAACAGCTTATATAGATGCTAACATTGCCGATTCGACGCTCAACGTTGAGAAATTAGCATCGCACGTAGGAATGAGTCGTGTGCACATGCATCGAAAGCTAAAAGAATTAACAAGCCAAAGCGCACGCGATTACATAAGAAACATAAGACTGAAACAAGCAGGTATTTTGCTAAGCGAAAAGAAACTGAACATATCAGAAGTAGCTTATGCTCTTGGATTTACAAATTTATCGCATTTTAGTAGCTCGTTTCGCGATTTTTATGGCGTGTCGCCCAAAGATTATATGAACGAAAAAAATAATACACAACGACCTGAATCAAATGAGCCAAACAAATATGAAGAAGATCGAAAAACAGACTGAAACAAACATTGAGCAAAACATTGAAGACGACAAACGTTATCTGAACCTTTTAGCTGATAAGTTTCCTAGCATTTCAGCAGCAGCAACCGAAATTGTAAATCTGCAAGCCATACTTAGTCTACCGAAAGGGACTGAGCATTTTTTGTCTGACTTACATGGTGAAAACACAGCATTTGCTCATGTGCTAAAAAATGCTTCGGGTGTCATTAGGCGCAAAGTTGATGATATATTTGGGCTTAATATGCGCCAGCAAGATCGTAACGACTTATGTTCGTTAATATATTATCCTGCTGAAAAATTGGAACAGGTGCGTAGACAGCAATCTGACCTCGACGATTGGTATCGTACAACCCTTTTTCAAGTAGTTGCAGTAGCTCGTGTAGTGGCATCAAAATATACGCATTCTAAAGTACACAAATCGCTTCCACCTGAGTTTGCCTATGTCATTGAAGAGTTACTCTACGAGAGTCAAACCGATAGTGATAAGCAAAATTACTATTCGTCGCTCATCAATTCAATTGTCGATATTGGTAGGTCGGAGGAGTTCATCATAGCCATTAGTGAACTAATCCATCGCTTAGCCATCGATAAATTACACATTGTGGGTGATGTGTACGACCGTGGACCAGGCGCTTACGACATAATGGAGACTCTTTGTCGTTATCACGATTTTGATATACAATGGGGTAATCATGATATGTCGTGGATGGGAGCGGCTGTGGGCAATTTGGCACTTATAGCTAATGTGGTGCGCATCAGCATACGATATGCCAATGTTGAGACACTTGAAGAGGGATATTCTATCAATTTGTTACCACTTGCAACTTTTGCTATCGATACGTATGGCAACGATCCATGTACTGTGTTTCAAGCTCAAGAATTTGAGGAGAATAGCCGTATGAGTCGTTCGATGCAACTGATGGCTAAGATGCACAAAGCTATTAGCATCATACAATTTAAACTCGAAGGACAGATTATTAGTCGACGTCCAGAATATGGTATGGGAGATAGACAATTGTTGCACCGTATCGACTATCAGAATGGTGTGATAACAATAGGTGGTAAAGAGTATAAACTTACCGACAATAATTTCCCAACAATAGATCCGTCTGACCCTTATAAATTGAGTGTTGAAGAACAGCAACTTATGTGTCAGTTATATCACTCGTTTACAACTAGTGAGAAGTTGCAAAAGCATTTACGTTGTTTCTATCAACATGGAAGTTTATTCTTAGTGCGCAACAACTGTTTGCTCTATCATGCTGCTATTCCACTTAATAATGATGGAACATTTAAAGAGGTAAGTATCGATGGACAAAAATATGCTGGTAAGGCGTTGATGGAACGTATTGATCAAATTGTGCGCACGGCATATCTGAGCCCCAAAGGTAGCAAAGAGCAATTGGCAGCACAAGACTACATGTGGTATTTGTGGTGTGGTCCTGATTCGCCACTCTACAATAAAGACAAGATGACAACTTTTGAACGCTATTTTATTGGCGATGATGATTTGTGTAAAGAGGTAAAAGGGGCTTATTACGAATTGTCTAATAATGAAGAAACGTGCGATTATATAATGCGTGAGTTTGGTCTTGATCCCGAAAAATCGCGCATCGTTAATGGTCATATACCAGTACGTACCACTCATGGTGAGTCGCCTCTTAGAGCTGGCGGTAAACGTTTGGTTATCGATGGTGGATTTTCAAAGCCTTATCATAAAACAACAGGTATAGCGGGCTATACACTTATCTATAATAGCCATGGTTTGCAACTTGTACAGCACGAAGCATTTGAGAGCAAAAAGCGGGCTGTAGAAGAGGGCTCTGACATACATAGCAGAGTACAATTAGTTGAGTTTAAATATCATCGAATGCTTGTAAAAGATACAGATAATGGTAGGAAACTTCAGAAGCAAATAGACGATTTACGAAATCTGCTCGAGGCGTATAGATTAGGCGTGATAAAAGAGAGAGGTTGAGCACAACAAGTTTTGAGCAAAAATATAAATATATAAAGCTTAGGGTATTATAGGCTTATCGGATCGAAATATCATAATCGAAGAGTATGAAAAAAAGTATCTTTTTTGCGCTCGGCGTCATGCTGTTAATGTCATGCGCAAGGCAAACTCAAACACAAACCCAATGCGCCGAAAACCCCGTCCTCACGATTGAAGGCGGTAAGGTTCAGGGCGTTAACACCGAAAAAGAAGGCGTAATCGTCTACAAAGGCATACCTTACGCCGCACCTCCTATTGGCGAAAATCGTTGGAGAGCCCCGCAACCCGTTGTTCCGTGGCAGGGCGTAAAAGTTTGTAACAGTTTCGGACACCCCGCTTTTCAAGGTGCGCATTACAAGGGCGGTTACACCACAGAATGGGGCTACGGCGACGAAAAGGCTTACAGCGAAGACTGCCTTTATCTTAACGTTTACACCAAGGCTTCGGCTCAGCCCGAAAAGAAACTTCCCGTTGCAATTTGGATTTTTGGCGGCGGACTGCGCGAAGGCTGGGGTTCAGAACCCGAATTTGACGGTCAGGAATGGGCGGCAAAAGACGTAGTTTTAGTAACTTTCAACTACCGCGTAGGACCTTTCGGATTTTTTGCACACCCCGAAATTTCAGCCGAAAACCCTGAACACGCAACCGGCAATTTCGGAACGCTCGACCAAATCGAAGTTATGAAATGGGTAAAGAAAAACATCGCTCAATTCGGCGGCGACCCCGACAACGTTATGATTTTCGGTCAGAGCGCAGGCGGACGCAGCACCAAATTCCTTTGCTCTTCACCGCTGACAAAAGGACTTTTCAACAAGGCAATCGTAATGAGCGCGAGCGGACTTTTAAAACCCGATAACACGGACGTTCCGGCGTTTTTCCGTCAGGCACCTTTAACGCTCAAAGAAGCCGAACAACAGATAAAAGAAGTTACCGACTGGGCTAACTTAAAGACTTTGAAAGATTTACGCTCGGCATCAACCGAAGAAATCTA
>JBGUYH010000168.1:0-4771 GCA_045118595.1 Bacteroidales bacterium
GCGGTCGCTTACGACCATAACCATGTAGCGGTCAGCGATGTTGTATACGTCGCGCACTTTGCCTTTGTAAAGGTTCTTCAAGCCTGGGAACTTGAAGTTTGTTTCTACTATTGCCTTACTCATTGGGGTAATATTTTGAGTTTTTTATTTTGTTTTCTCTTTTACTTTTTCTTTTTCTTGTTTCTTTTCGGCTGCATCGAATGCATCAACTATGCGTTGTACAAGTTTATGTCGAACAATGTCAGAGGCTTCAAATTCTATTATTTTCAATCCTTTGACGTGGCGTAGTACATTTGTTGAGTATATTAAGCCACTTTGGGTAAAATGTGGGAGGTCGATTTGGGTAATGTCGCCAGTTATGACAAATTTGGTGTTCATGCCCATACGGGTTAAAAACATCTTTATTTGTGGTACTGTTGTGTTTTGTGCTTCATCAAGAATGACAAAGGCGTTGCTCAGTGTCCGACCTCGCATAAATGCGAGTGGGGCAATCTGTATAACGCCAGTCTCCATCAATTCTTTTAGTTTTAGTGGTGGTATCATATCTTGCAGAGCGTCGTAGAGAGGCTGCAGATATGGATCGATTTTGTCTTTCATGTCGCCAGGTAAAAAGCCAAGTTTTTCGCCAGCTTCAACAGCAGGTCGGCTTAGTATGATGCGTTTTACTTGTTTGGCTTTTAGTGCTTTGACAGCAAGTGCAATGGCGAGGTATGTCTTTCCTGAACCAGCCGGACCAATGGCGAAAATCATGTCGTTGTCAATAGCAGCGTCAATCATTAATTGCTGATTCTTCGATCGTGCTTTTATTGGGTGTCCATCAATGCTATGCACTATGGTTGTGGCATCATTAGTGGTGAGCAGCGATGGTGATGTGCCTGTCGAAATGTCGAGTATGGCTTGTTCGGTTAAGATGTTGTATTCGTTGTAATACTGCATCATCTGACCTATTTTTTCTTCAAAATCGGCCACCTCTTCTGGTTCGCCCATGGCTTTTATCCAATTGCCACGACAAACTATTTTTAGTTTGGAAAAGTTGTTGCGTATGAGGTCTAATTTGGCGTTTTTGGCGCCGCAGAACTCTATGAGGTCAACTGTGTCTAAGTAGATCAGTTTTTCAATCATGTGTTTGCCAGATGGTTTCTTGTTGTTTCATTGACCATGCAAAAATAGAAAAATAATTGCGAATGGCGATTGACGAATTTGTATTTCTGATTTTACTATTGTTGCACATTCTTCATAGGAACATAGCAACAATGGGTATGGTGATGACTGACAGTAGGGTAGTTATGAATGTGCCTTGTGCCATAGTTTCTTCACCTCGCCCATATTTGATGCAAAAAAGTGTACCAAACGATGCCACAGGCATTGCAATTATTACTACGTTGATATTGGTTATCAGTTCGTCAACACCTAAAGCTCGGCATATTTGTAATATTATGTATGGCATAATTATTAGTCGGAGAGCAGCCATAATGTATACTCCTCTTGACCCTAACATCTTTCTGATTGGTACTTGAGCCATTGATGATCCAATAATGAGCAATGCAGAAGGTACAGTCATGCTACCTAATAAATTGAATGTTTGCCCTATTGCTTGTGGCGTGTGAATGTCGAAGGCAACAATGATAATGGATATGTATGAGGCTATAAGTCCTGGACTATATAGTATTTTGGGGTCGAAACGTACGTGTTTATAGTTACCCGATATGAATAGTGTGCCAATGGCAAATACAAGCAGTGTGTTTGGAAAATTGAGTATCGATGCGTAGAATACGGCATTGCCTCCAAATATGCTTGCAACAACAGGGTATCCTATAAATCCTACATTTCCAAATGTTATCATAAACCCAAACAACCCATCATCATCGTGATTGATGGGTAAGTATCGAGGTAGTAAAAACGCTATGAGTATCAGAAATGCGTATGTTGCAAAACTGAGGATAATTAGTGGCAATATGAGTGATGCATCGGGGTGATTATCGGTCATTACCGATGATATGATAAGACACGGGCACGATATATTAATGACAAATGAAGATAATTGCCGGCTAAATTCGTGGTTTATTGTGCCTTTTTTTCTTAAAAAATAGCCTACGATGACGATTGTGAATAATACAATCATCTGCGTGGCCACTGTTTTTCCCATATAGGTTGTATGTTTTCAGATGTTATCTTTCAAGTTGTTAAATACAAGTGAATCGATGTTTTCTCGATCGGTTTCTTTGTGCATTGCAGGGCGAGTAAATTCATCGTCGGAAACCACATCGGCGTATATATCACTAAGCATCACTACTATGTTCGACTCTGCTGTTGTTATTTTTATTGCTGTTATTAAGCCTGGAACATCAGGAACTGGGCTATCTTTTAGTTTCTGATTGAGAATAGTATTGGGGGCATAGTAGGTGTCAACTTTAATTTTGCCAATAGGTGATTGGCATATTGCAGATGTCATTTTAGATTCCCAACCAGCGACCATTTCTGTGGTATCATCATTTTTGATTTCTACTTGTGTGTCGCGTTTCTGATAGTCATCGGCGGTGAATAACTTAGCAAATGGGGTGATATATTTTTCTCCGTTGATGTTAAGTGTCATGTAACTATCAGAAGTGGTAGCTACAACGCCAATTTTTATCATTCCAAGTCCAGCTTGTGTGTTGAATTTGAAGCCGTTTTTGTTGTATCGACCTTTTATTTTTGTTGGTAACATTTTACCAGCGAGGTTATTAGTGCGAATGTTGCCAGAATACATAATGTCGTACTCTACAACGCCTTGTTCAGGCACTGATGTTGGCGTTTCGTGTCCACAGGCAGTTAGTATTGTTACTATTGCAGTAGTTAGCAATATTAGTAGTCGGCTTCTCATGTTATGTCTATTCTATGTTTTTGTTGACCAATTTTTCCATTTCGGTCATTATGCGTTTTAATAGTTCATTGTCTTTGTTATATTTGGTGTCGGCAATTGAATTTATAGGGAGTATTCGAGCTGGTGTGCTTGTTAAGAATGCTTTGTCATAATTTTCGATGTCGTCAACATTGACTGGAATTTCAATCAGCGGAATGTTATGTGTTTTGCATATTTCGATGACAATTTTCCTAACAATACCTCCCAATACCATTCTGTCAGGTGCTGTAAACACCTTGTCGTCTTTGATGAAGAATACATTTGAGCGACTACCTTCGGTTATATTGCCGTCTTGGTCAACGAGTAATGATTCGTATGTTTTTTCTCGTTTTTGTTGCTCTTGTGCATTGTTGCGCATTTGAGCGTGATATATCTTCAACTTAGGCGTATTGCGCGTGGCATCAAGTATGCTTGTTTTTACGCCGTCTTCATACATTTGTTTCGTGGGGTATTGCGATGGTACGAAACCTGCTTGCATTACTCCTTTGGGTGTTATTGTTATGCGTATGTTGCAGTTGTTTTGTTGATTGCAGATGATAAGCCAATCGATAAGTTGTGGCAACTTACTTATGATGTCGGTGTTTAGCTTGGCTGCACTCATTGTGTTTTGCAAGCGTTTTAGGTGGTCGGCAATGAAGAGCGCTTTCCCATTTTCTACTCTTATGAGTTCATATATTTCGTTGTCAATACCAATGGGTTCTTGTTCGCTAAGCGATTCTACGGCACCATTTTTTATTATGCTATTGCCTATGTAGTACATTGTGGTTAACAATTTATAATTATATGCATCAATATTTTACTATCTATTTTCCATCTTTTTTGCTTCGTTCCAATATTTGTCCATCTCTTCAAGTGTCATGTCTTTTAGGTTTTTGCCTTGTTTTATAGTGTGCTCTTCTAGATAGTTGAATCTGCTAATAAATTTTTGGTTTGTGCGTTCAAGGGCATTTTCTGGGTTGATATTATAATGACGAGCTATGTTGATGAGTGAGAATAGAACATCGCCAAATTCAGCCTCCATGGCATCTCGATTGTTGCATTTGGCTTCGGCTTCAAACTCAGCTATTTCTTCATTAACTTTTTCCCATGCACCACTTACGTTATCCCAATCGAATCCAACTCCTTTAGCTTTGCCTTGTATGCGATATGCTTTTATGAGGGCAGGCAGAGCACTAGGAACACCACCAAGTACTGATTGATTTCCATCTTTCTCTTTTAATTTTAGCTGTTCCCAATTGCTACTAACTTCGGCTGCTGTGTGTGCTTTTTCTTCGCCAAATACGTGTGGATGACGGTATACGAGTTTTTGACATAATGCATTTATAACATCAGCGATGTCAAATTTTCCCATTTCTTCGGCTATTAGTGCATAGAAGTTGACGTGTAAAAAAACATCGCCAAGTTCTTTTTTTACATCGTCGAAGTTGTTTTTACTCTCTGATTTCTGAATAGCATCGGCAAGTTCATAAACTTCTTCTATTGTATTGGTTCGTAACGATTGCCATGTTTGCTCTCTGTCCCACGGACATTCTTTGCGAAGCCTTCTCAGTATTTGGTTAAATTCCTCGTATTGTTGGGTTGTCTTATTCATGTTAGATTTGTACAAAAACTAATGCAAATATATCGCTTTTTGTTGTATGTCTTTTATTTGTAGTTGTGAATAGAGTAGGCTTTTTCTGACTTTTATATATGTGTTTGGGTGTTTGAGAATATGATGTGATAAAAAAAAGGAAAAGGTTGGCAAACTATTTAGTCTGCCAACCTCTTCCTTTTATGATGAGTATTTTCCTTCTCTTTACATCACTCTCACTTTGCTGCGTTTAGTCTGTTCACCAACCACAGCTTCAACCACGTAAACGCCTGATTTGC
>JBGUYH010000169.1:0-6803 GCA_045118595.1 Bacteroidales bacterium
AAGGCGCTAAGTGTGATTAACACTTAGCGCCTTCTGTAAACGTTTTATTGTTATATGTTCACTTACTCTTGGGCTATAGTTGTATTAACGTACCAATGGTAAATAGTATTGCTACCATAAGTGTACCTACAGAAACCACTTTGAGTTGAGTATCGAGTTTTGTTTCATTCTCCTTTTTTAAAACAAAGAACAGATGCGGAACAAAACGAATCAGAGCTAACAAAGCAAGTAGTTGAGTTGGTTTACCAAAACATAGTGCATAGATAAGCAACAACACAAAAGCTAACACCACAACTACAACTTCGTACCATCTACCCCACTCAACACCCATACGCACAATGAGTGTGTTCTTACCCGAACGCTTATCACTCTCATAATCGCGCATATTATTCATATTTAACACTGCTACCGATAACAAACCAATGCTTGCAGCTGGCAGTAAAACCTCAACTTGCACCTGTCCGCTATATAGCACAAAACTACCCATGACACCAACCAAACCAAAGAATATGAATACCGACAAATCGCCCAAACCCACATATCCATACGGTCGTCGGCCAACGGTGTAACAAATAGCTGCAACTATGGAAGCTATGCCAACAACAAACATAAAACCGAAACCACTTGCGCCCAAATTAGGATAGGCTACATATAGCAGTCCGACACCACTAATAAGCGAAAGCAACGAAAATACAACAATAGCCTTTTTCATAGCTTGCACACTTATTGCTCCACTTTGCACAGCTCGTTCGGGTCCCACCCTACCTGCATAGTCAACACCACTCACTGCATCACCATAGTCGTTGCTAACATTAGATAATATCTGTAAAAATAGTGTTGTAAGAATGGCACAAATAAAAATAGCACCATCGAACAGACATCGTTCGTAAGCCAAAGCCGACCCTACTATGATAAGTGAAAACGACAACGGCAATGTTCGCAATCTGAAAGCTTTTATCCAAGCTGATATACTCTTCATCTTTTCAAGATCTTATATTTTTTATCTTCATCTGTGGCAACAATCCACACCACATACATACCATAACTTTCATCGTTCAAACGAAGCATATACTCGTCAGAACATATATTCTCAATAGTTTTTATTTTGCGCCCTAACACATCATAAATATGTATATTTTTCAATCCATTACCCACTATGAGCCAATCACTCTCTGCTACTTTTTTTATCGTTATTTCTGAATTTGCATTATAATTAAGTGTATCGCTACTGATATTTTCAATTGCAGTCCCCAACACTTTTCCTACACCTTTTACACTTACAAACAGAGCCACATCAGAGATCGATGATAAGTAGTAATTGGCCTTTCTCCACTCTCCATCGTAAAAAAGAGCCCCTGAACCATTGGCTTGATAATATAGAGCTATACTATCTATTTTTTCATCTGCATAAGATATTTCAATGCCTGCATAGAAACTACTACCAACACTTACACTATTGGTAAACGGAATATACGACATACTATGGGCTGCTATTTTTGAATTACTAACAGTCTGAGTGTAAACCTCTTGTCCGACACCATCAGCTGTAGCTTGCCATATAGTCACATCAAAACTACCACCATTCACCGACATAGCTCGCATTGGAGTTAGATAAATACCATGCAATAATATTTCAGAATAATCGGTATCAAAACGTTGCGCTAATTTTGTTGTTCCGTACGAATTATGTCCAGCTACATATCCTTGCGACTCACCAATATACTCACTCTCTATATCAGTGTCGCTTGAACAAGCATACAACGTTGTATACATCTGATTGTTTGCAAAGTAACCTCCGTCAATAAGCATCTGACCTGTATTTTGTGGGTCGAGGTATGGCGACAATTCGTCCCAATTATTTGCTATCATCCAAAAATAATCGCTACGCGATGGTCGGGTACATGTCGACAACCCGCCTGTTAAGCATCCTATAACCCTACCATTATCATCAAACAACGGACTACCAGACGACCCCGACTCGGTTGCTCCATAGTTCCAACCTTTTACTTCCCAATGGTTTTGCTTATCAAACGACTCTTTATCGTTAGTCTTATCAATGGTATAAGACATTTTCGGTGTAACCTCTTTAGCCTCTGATATCATGCGCACATCACCCGATGGATGATGAATGCAATGTGCTGTACCACTTGGCAATACGTCAACCGACGATGCATTCCAACCTGCATAATAAGCCATTGTTGACTCTTGTGGTTTTTGGTCAAAACAGAGCAAGAGCAAATCACGTTTGTCGTTGCGCACAAGCAATGTACTTGCTCGCATCTGTTCGGTAGCCGACAATTTTGGCTCAATATATTGACATAGTGGTGATTCAAAATTGAATTGTGCCAAACAATATTTAAACGTTCCAGCTAAACAATGCGCTGCGGTTAACAGATAAGGCGTACCATCATTCGATGTATTATTGACCAATACACCAGTTCCCCAATATGCCCCATCTGAACCATAGATCACGAGCCTACATACACTCTGTTTCAACGTGTCGAATCCATCTACACAAGTAGCACTTATTTCGCATGACTCCGATTGATCATAACCTGCTTTCAACGTCTTGTTGCTCTGTTGAGTATGTTCTGGCATATTTCTAAAACCCACTCCCACCGACTCAATAGATAATTGTGCTTTATCTATACACTTGCTGCTTAGCGTAATAACAAGTGAATCGCCTTTTATGGGCGTGGTGAGCAACGTACCATTCTGACTTATGTCGGTAGGTTCATATAGTTGACAAAAATCACCCGAAGGCGACTGCACCATAAGTTGATCACCTTGACTAAGTTTTACATTGGTCAGAAATGCCATTATGTTTGTCGCCCAATCTGTTCGGATGCCTATTTGCCATTGCGTTGTTCCATTTGCCAACTCTTCAAATGTACCCGAATTGTGCAAATCGAAACCAGCCATGTTGACATCAGCAAACTTACAAGGCTCACTTTTTGAACTTATAAGTTGCGCTGAAGCACTTGGCATTGTAACCCAATCAATCTCGGTCCAATCCACTGTAAATTGAGCTTGTACCGACAATAGTTGCAGCAAACTTAACAATATTGATATTACTCTTTTCACAATTAATTATTATCACAAAAAGAGACATGATTCATAAAAAAATCATGCCTCTCTGAACTATAATCTAAAATATCCAACACTCATCAGTCGTGCTTCATGTGTGGCTGTATCAGCGAACGCCATACGCACCACAACCCGAGCAAAACAAATGGAATGCTAAGAATTTGTCCCATGTTGAGAATCATATCAGCTTCAAATGCTTCTTGGTCTGCTTTTATCGACTCAATAAGCATTCTGAAACCAAACACAAGTACGAGGAACAAGCCAAACATTGCACCATCTTTCTGTCCATAGTTTTTCTTCCAATACAAAAAGCTTAACAATATGAACACACAAAGATAATACACAGCCTCATAAATTTGACTCGGATGACGAGGAACAAATGCTTCATCAGGATGCATACGCAAGAAACGGAATGCCCATGGTAGTTCTGGGTTGCATGGGGCACCTACTATTTCTGAGTTCATCAAGTTACCCATTCTGATAAGGAAACCCGACAATGCTACCACCACTACAATGCGGTCGAGCACCCACAAAAATGTTGTTTTACCCTTTGTTACTCGCGAATAGTAGACATAAAGTGCTGTTATTATGCCTATTGCAGCACCATGACTTGCCAAACCGCCTTGCCATATCTTAAATATCTCGATAAGATGCTGTGAATAGTAGTCCCAACCATAGAAGAAAACATGTCCCAATCGGGCACCAATAACTGTGCCTGCTATGGTGTAGAAGAATAATTTATCAGCCCACTCTTCTGGCAACGATTCACGCTTGAACATTTGTGCTATAATAACAAAACCAAGCCAAAAAGCTAATGCAAAAAAGAGGCTATAATAACGTACTCCGAACGGTCCTATGTTAAACATCACAGGGTCAACGTTCCAATCGATATATCCGAGTATCATGGTTCAAATATTTTTTTATTCTGCCAATCCCTTACCGCAACATTGCTTATACTTTTTGCCCGAACCACATGGACAAGGGTCGTTGCGACCTATCTTCTTCTCAACACGTACTGGTTCGGTAACACGTTGCTGCTGACCAGCGTTTTGCATAGCCTGACGTTGAGCTTGCTGCTGACGTGCAACAGCTTGCAACTGTTCATGCATTGCTTGCATTTTAGCCATTTCAGCCTGACGACGTGCTGCTTCTAGTTGCATACGTTGACGTGCTTGCTCTTGATCCATCGCAGCCTCTTCTGGGTCACGAACTGCTATCGACAAACGTGAGAGCGACGACACAACATCGCTATTTATGTTCTCAATCATGCTCTTGAATAGGTTGAACGACTCAAATTTGTAAATCAAAAGTGGGTCTTTCTGCTCATACGATGCATTCTGTACCGATGTACGTAATTCGTCAAGCTGACGCAAATGCTCACGCCATGCATCGTCGATAGTGACAAGCATAATAACCTTTTCAAACGAACTGATAAGTTCCTTACCCTCTGTTTGATAAGCTTTCTCCAAATTAGTTGGTATTTGGAACACTCGCTTGCCATCGGTGATTGGCACAACAATGTTCTTATATTTACCCGATTGCTGTTCGAACACTTGCTTAACAACAGGATATGCTTTCTCTGCAATCTTCACACAGCGTTGTTCAAAAGCCGCCCATGCTGCCTTGTAGAGTGTTGCTGCCAAATCTTCTACCTTATGTGCAGCAAGCTCTTCGGCACTGAATGGTACTTCTATAGCAAATACTTTTAATACATCGAGGCGGAACGACTCGAAGTCGCCACTTGCTTGTGCATCGGCTATCATACCATAAGCAGTATCTTGCATCATGTTCATGATGTCGAGTTCAAGACGCTCTCCATACAATGCATGTCGACGTTTGGTGTATATAACTTCACGCTGCGAATTCATCACGTCGTCATATTCAAGCAAACGCTTACGTATGCCAAAGTTATTCTCCTCGACCTTACGTTGTGCTCGTTCTATAGCCTTTGTCATCATGCCATGCTGAATAGGCTCTCCCTCTTGGAAACCAGCACGGTCCATTATCTTAACCATGCGCTCTGAGCCAAACAAACGCATCAAGTTATCTTCGAGCGATACGAAGAATTGCGACGAACCTGGGTCACCTTGACGACCTGC
Organism: Bacteroidales bacterium; assembly: GCA_045118595.1. Lineage (GTDB taxonomy): Bacteria > Bacteroidota > Bacteroidia > Bacteroidales > Marinilabiliaceae > W3P20-009. The sequence continues at coordinate 5,187 of JBGUYH010000169.1, forward strand.
ACGACCACGCAACTGACGATCGACACGACGGCTTTCATGACGTTCTGTACCAATGATAGCCAAACCACCCGCTTGCTTAACCTCGTCGGTTAGTTTGATGTCGGTACCACGACCTGCCATGTTAGTTGCTATGGTAACAGCACCTTTTTGACCAGCTAATGCTACAATCTCAGCCTCACGCTGATGCAACTTAGCATTAAGTACATTGTGCTTTATGCCACGCATTTTAAGCATTCGGCTCAAAAGTTCGCTCACGTCAACCGATGTTGTACCCACAAGCACAGGTCGACCCTCGCCTACTAAACGCAAGATTTCTTCAATAACGGCGTTGTATTTTTCCTTAGTAGTCTTATAAACAAGATCGTCGTTATCCTTTCGAGCTATTGGTTTGTTTGTTGGTATCACAACCACATCGAGTTTGTATATATTCCAAAACTCGCCAGCCTCTGTTTCTGCAGTACCTGTCATACCTGACAATTTGTGGTACATACGGAAATAGTTCTGCAATGTGATTGTAGCATATGTTTGTGTTGGAGCCTCTATCTTAACGTTTTCCTTTGCCTCCAAAGCCTGATGCAATCCGTCAGAATATCGGCGACCATCCATTATACGACCAGTCTGTTCGTCAACAATGAGTACCTTATTGTCCATTACCACATACTCTTGATCTTTTTCAAAGAGTGTGTAAGCTTTAAGCAACTGGGTAATAGTGTGAACGCGTTCACTCTTAACGGCATAGTTTTGCAACAATTCGTTCTTAGCGTTTATCTTCTCCTCATCGTTCATTTCGCTCTTTTCAATATTGGCAATCTCAGTACCAACATCGGGCAAAACAAAGAACTGTGGGTCTTCTGATGCCGAAGTCAAACGATCGATACCTTTATCTGTAAGTTCTACCGAATTGTGCTTTTCATCGATAACAAAGAGCAGTGGTTCGGTAGCTATAGGCATGTTTTTGTTATTCTCCTGCATATAGTAATTCTCAGTCTTGAGCAATGTAGCTTTTACACCTTGCTCAGAGAGGTATTTGATAAGCGGACGGTTCTTTGGCAAACCTTTGTATGCTCTAAAGAGTGCTAATGCGCCCTCTTCTTGCTCTTTCTCATCGCTGCTCTTCATCTTAGCTTTTGCATCGGCTAAGAACTTAGTAACCAAAGCTCGCTGTTCTTCTACAATCTTCTCTACTCGCGGCTTTAATACATCAAATTGCTGATCCTGACGTTTGGCTACCGGACCACTTATAATAAGAGGTGTACGGGCATCATCGATAAGTACCGAGTCGACCTCATCGACAATGGCATAGTTATGTTTGCGTTGTACAAGGTCATCAACTTGCGTTGCTCCATTGTCGCGCAAATAGTCGAAACCAAATTCATTGTTAGTACCAAAGGTAATATCTGAAGCATAAGCTTTTCTACGTTCAGGCGAGTTCGGACGATGTTTGTCGATGCAATCTACAGAGAGCCCATGGAATTGATAAATAGGTCCCATCCATTCCGAGTCACGCTTCGAAAGATAATCGTTAACGGTAACCACATGCACACCACGTCCTGATAATGCATTCAAGAAAACAGGCAATGTAGCCACAAGTGTTTTACCTTCACCTGTTGCCATTTC
>JBGUYH010000170.1:0-2175 GCA_045118595.1 Bacteroidales bacterium
TATTCAGATAGCATCAGAAATATAATTGACAATTTCGAACCATTATGGAACAACTAAGCGACATAGGCGAGTTCGGCCTCATCAAACGAATAGCCAAACAAGTAGAAACTAAAAACACATCGACAATAAAAGGTATTGGCGACGATGCTGCTATACTCAACCCAGCAGGTAAGCATCAAGTAGTTACCACCGATTTATTACTCGAAGGCATTCACTTCGACCTTACATATTGTCCGCTCAAACACTTAGGCTACAAAGCCGTAGCAGTCAACCTCTCTGACGTCTACGCTATGAATGCCACACCAAAACAGATTACAGTATCGATTGGCGTTAGTAGCAAATTTACCCTAAAAGCCATCGACGAGCTATACAACGGCATATTATTGGCGTGCGAACGCTACAACGTTGACCTTGTTGGTGGCGACACATCGACTTCACTTACTGGACTAACAATAAGCATAACTGCCATTGGCGAAGCTGACCCCAATAAAATAGTGCTACGCAGCGGAGCTAAACCTAACGACATAGTGTGCGTGAGCGGTGACTTGGGTGGTGCATACATGGGATTGCAACTGCTCGAACGTGAAAAACGCGTACTCGATGGTCATAATGGTGGTCAACCTCAATTCGAGGGCTACGACTACATACTCGAACGTCAGCTAAAACCAGAACCACGCGCTGATGTTATCGACTTTTTGAATAAGATTGATGTAGTACCAACATCGATGATGGATGTAAGCGACGGATTGTCATCAGAAATGCTACACATCTGCGAACAATCGGGCGTAGGTTGCAGAATATACGAAGAGAAAATACCTATCGACCACGTCACACGCAACATGGCTGAAGAACTTAGTATAAACCCTGTTGTTGCAGCGCTCAATGGCGGCGAAGATTATGAACTATTATTCACCATTAGTCAAAACGATTATCAGAAATTTCAAAGTGCACCAGGTCCTGACATATATGCTATTGGTTACATAACCGACAAAGAAAAGGGCAACCGACTAATGACAACTGGCGGCGATGAAATGGATTTGCAAGCACAAGGATGGAAGGCGTTTAAAAACTGATAAATAACATTATATAGTTCAGTGATATTAATGTAGGGGTGCTATTTATGAAGCATCTCTACATTCTATATTAAAATTAAAGCAGCATGAAACAAAATCTACTAACATTGTTATTTGTTGTAACTATCTTCACAACAAACATAATTGCCCAAAACACTGATACAGAAACACCACCAAAGAGCCGCAAATTTGTTGATTACACAGGAGTTGTATATTCAGTTGGAGGACATGCAATGGTTAGTTGGTGGGAAGAGTTTTATGGCACCGACATACGCATCGGCTACAAATTCAAAAATCCGATAACATTAGGTATTGGCATTGCACCAGGCGTAACAGATTTTGACGCAAGCGATGATACGGGTGAACTACAAGATTATAAAAAGTACACTGGTTTTGAGATGCCAATATATGTATTTTCTCGCTTCGACATATTACACGATATGAAAGCTACACCATTTTTTACAATGTGTGGTGGTTTCAGAGTTGCAAATAATAAATATGCACGTCAAACACCAGAAATACACGGATGTGTAGGATGCCGAGTTGCAATAGGACAAGTAGCATTATCGCCATACGCAATCATAAGTTTCATTGAATATGGAGTTGGTTTCACTATCGACTTCTAAATTAAATAGTTCATACAAGTTAAACAAATGATTAGATCATTGATAGCATTTCATTTGTTCTTGTTCTGTTTTTACATATTTTTGCAAAAAAACAAAACCATAAACCAAAATGAAAATCATATATCTTGTTATTATTGCTATCATCATCTCCTTTACTGATTCTGCTCAGTCCGTCGAATACGGCTACGATGCTTGTGGCAATCGCATTACACGACAAGTCGAAGTGCTTCATTGCAACATATTCCCTTTTTAATACAACTTATGCGATTCAAAAGTAAGCTAATACAAAAGGGTATCAAACATGTAATATATGGCAACAACATTAGTAGTAGAAAGTATTGGGATTTTGTCGAAAAGCAAGATGCTTTTTCTTTTGTAGGGAACGATACAAATGGTAACCCTGTTTTAACTAAGATGAGAGTTAAGAACATGCTTGCATTGATAACGTCAGCAACAACAATTGCTACATCATATAT
>JBGUYH010000171.1:0-11528 GCA_045118595.1 Bacteroidales bacterium
TAGTAGAGGCATACCTGGTAGCGTGTAGGTTAATACTGCAAATGCTTTTACAGCCTCGCCAAAGCGAACAAATTCAGAGCCATCCCACGAGTTGAGGTCGTGGTTGGTAAGGTGATTCATTATGATATTGCCAGCTGGGAATCGGTTTTCTTGACCAACAAAGAGAGTGTCGATGGCCGAAGCTGTATTTTTCCCATGTGCAATGTCGAAGAATAGGTTTTTGAGGGGCCAATTGTAACACATATCGAAAGCGCCAGTGCGTTGCAATGCAGGTTGTTCCGATTCGGCAAGCATAAATAGTGGGCGTATAGAATCGAGTGCTTGGCGTGCTTCAATCCAAAAATCGTTAGGAACTTCATAAGCAACATCGCAACGGAAACCATCAATGTTGAAACTATCGACCCAAAATTTGAGTGCATCAATCATGCCTAGGCGCATGGCTTTGTTGTTATAGTCGAGTTTGTATGTGTCGGTCCAATCGTAAGGGGAATAGAAAGAACTATCTGGATTATGAATATACCAATCGGGGTGTTTAATAGTCCATTCGTTGTCGCATCCAGTGTGGTTGGCAACCCAATCGATTATTACTTTCATACCAAGTTGGTGAGCCTTGTCTATTAGTTCGTGTAAGTCGGTAGGTGAACCGAATTGAGGATTTACAGCTTTGTAATTAGCTACAGAGTAATAGCTGCCAAGTGTACCTTTGCGTCCCTCTTCAGATATGGGATTGATTGGCATAAGCCATAGAATATCAGCGCCAAGTTTTTTGAGTCGTGGTAAGTGCTGTGTGAATGCTTTAAATGTACCTTCGGGAGTGTATTGTCTGATGTTTACTTCATATATTGTAGCTTGTTGTGCCCACGAACTAACGGGTTCTGGTTGTGGACTTTGTTGGGATGTACATGCTGTTAGCATGGCAAATGCAGCGAGGAGTTTGGTTGATGTTCTCATAATGTTTATGTTATAGTTTGTGGCAAAGTTATCAAACTGCATTTTATGCTAATGTCAAATTGAAACCTTTGTTATTGTTGAGAGAGAAAAAGTAGCGCAAACGTTTTCAATATTTTACATTTTTGGTAATTATGTTTTGCAACATTGTACCGATGATTGTTAATAGCAATATCAAATTGTAGCTTATTTTGATAAGTCGGCATTGCAATTCAAACGATTGCACAATTTATTTTTATTCTATATCATTTTTGTATGTTATTGATTTATAGTTATTAAATAGTTATTTTAATTCTTTTTTCTTATTTAAAACATATATAAATAGTTTTTGGTAGTTTCTAAATTGAAACGAGCGTTATAATTTTGACGTACTTTTTGCGGAATATATGATAAAATATAGCTAATCTGCATAAAGTTGAAAAGTGCACAAGACCCTAATGGATAGTGAAAAACAGATAGAACACGATGGTATTGTCAAAGCAATAGTTGGCAATACACTAACAGTTGAAATACTTAGCAAATCGGCCTGTTCAGGTTGTGCTGCACGGTCGATGTGTTCATCGGCAGAGCAGCGAGTAAAAGAGGTGGAAGTGTTCGCCGATGATAGTACTTATTCAATTGGCGATGCGGTTACGATAGTTGGAGCAGAGAAGCTTGGCATCGTGGCCGTAATTTTATGTTATGTGTTACCTGTTGTGCTGATGGTAGTCGTTATGGCCATAGCTGAGATGTTAAAGCAGTCGGATGTGGTTGTAGGCTTAGTTGGTTTGGGAGTCTTATTGCCATATTTTAGTATAATTTACCTCATGCGAGGCTTGATACGTAACAACTTTGTATTCAAAATAAAAAAAATCAAATAAACGAACATGGAAGCTGTTTTAATAACAATTGCAGTGTTGGCATTGCTGGGCTGCATAGCAGCGGTGATTCTCTACTTTGTTTCGCAGAAATTCAAGGTCTACGAAGACCCTAAAATTGGCGAAGTAGAAGAGGTTTTGCCGGGTGCTAATTGTGGCGGTTGCGGTTTCGCAGGCTGTCATGCTATGGCCGAAGCATTGGCAAAGGCTGACGACATTAGCAGTTTGTCGTGCCCTGTGGGTGGTGCTGCTGTTATGTCAAAAGTAGCTGAGATATTAGGCAAATCGGTAGCCGAGTCGGCACCGAAGGTGGCTGTAGTGCGTTGTGGTGGTTGCACAGTAGGTGAGGCTGCCAAACGTAAGAAAACGCTCAACTACGATGGTGCAAAATCGTGTGCAATAGCATCGGCACATTTTGCTGGCGATACGGGTTGCTCATATGGTTGCCTTGGCTTGGGCGATTGTGTTAGTGTATGTCAATTCGATGCCATTACCATTAATCCTGAAACGGGTATAGCACAAGTTGATGATAACAAGTGTGTGGCTTGTGGTGCTTGTGCCAAAGCTTGTCCGAAGCAAGTAATTGAAATACGTTACAAGGGACGTGTAGTAAAAGATAATGCACGTCGTGTTTGGGTTAGCTGTGTAAACCGCGATAAGGGTGCTGTATCGATGAAAGCATGTAAAGCATCGTGCATAGGTTGTGGCAAATGCCAAAAAGTTTGCAAGTTTGATGCTATTACAGTTGAGAATAACCTTTGTTATATCGACCCAGAGAAGTGTAAAGCATGTGGCATGTGTATCAACGAATGCCCAACACATGCTATAACAGCTACATTTGAGCCACCAGCTAAGCCAGCTCCAAAGCCAGCTGCACCAGCAGAGGCCCAACCAGCAAGTGAGAATAATTCGGCATCTCAACCGAAGGCTAATGATTAAAACTGAAACAGAAAATCATGTTGAAGACATTCAAAATAGGAGGAATCCATCCGGAAGAGAATAAACTCTCAGCCGGAAGCGCTCTCAAGCAGTTTGAACTGCCAGCCGACATAAAGGAAGTTCGTATTCCTGTTGCTCAGCACATTGGCGCACCAGCTCAGCCCGTAGTTGCCGTAGGCGACGATGTTAAAGTGGGTCAGCTTCTTGCTCAAGCTGGCGGTTTTGTATCTGCCAACATTCATGCTCCATTTTCTGGTAAAATAAAGAAAATAGAGTCAGTGTCGGGCGATGATGGCAAACCCGCCATGATGATAACCATAGCAGTTGAAGGTGATGAGTGGCTCGACACTATCGACCGTTCTACAAGTATCAAACGTGACATAACACTTACAAGCGAAGAGATTGTTAAGAAGATTGGAGAAATGGGCATTGTCGGAATGGGTGGTGCACGTTTCCCAGCACAAGTTAAATTGGCAGTAAAACCCGGTCAGGCACAAGTGCTCATCATTAATGGTGTTGAGTGTGAGCCTTATCTAACTGCCGATCACCGATTAATGCTAGAAAAGAGCGAAGAGGTGCTTATTGGTGTTAAGATATTGATGAAGGCTATTGGAGTTAACGATGCTTATATCGGTATCGAAAACAACAAAAAAGATGCTATAGAGTTGCTTAGTAGATTGTCGGCAAGTTATCCAGGCATACATATCCAACCACTTAAGATGAAATATCCACAAGGTGGTGAAAAGCAACTTATCGATGCTTGCATTGGCAGACAAGTAGCGTCAGGAGCATTGCCTATATCAGTTGGTGCTGTGGTGCAAAATGTAGGTACAGCCTATGCTGTTTACGAAGCAGTGCAGAAGAATAAGCCACTTATCGAACGTGTAGTTTGTGTTACTGGTAAACCATTGCAAACGCCAACCAATTTTTGGGCACGTATTGGTACCCCAGTCAAGGCACTTATAGAAGCTGCAGGTGGTGTACCCGACGATTGTGGCAAGATAATAGGTGGTGGTCCGATGATGGGTCGTGCTTTCGCCAACATCGAAGTTCCTATTCACAAAGGCTCATCAGGAATCTTGCTGATGAATAAGAAAGAGTCGGAGCGTGGTGCTATAGCTAATTGCATACGTTGTGCAAAATGTGTATCGGCTTGTCCGATGGGCTTAGAACCATTCTTACTATCTAAGTTATCGGCTAAAAGTTTGTGGGATGAGGCAGAAGCCAACCACATAGCCGATTGCATAGAGTGTGGTTCGTGCAGTTTTACATGTCCGTCTAATCGTCCGTTGCTCGATTATATACGTTTGGGCAAGGGTAAGGTGATGGGCATCATCCGTGCACGTGCTGCAGCAGCGAAAGCAGCCGCAGAGGCAGCAAAATAACTGAGTTAGTAAAAAGAAAAAAATAATAAACAATGAATACATTAACAGTAGCTCCGTCACCGCATGTACATGGTGGCGACTCGGTTAAGCGCAACATGTATGGCGTTGTTATCGCACTTTTGCCTGCTTTGGCAGCATCTGTGTGGTTCTTTGGTTTGAGTGCTCTTGTAGTTGTACTCACATCAGTAGTGTCATGCGTGCTCATCGAATTTCTTATACAGAAATTTATTCTTAAAGTACCTACCACCATTACCGATGGTTCGGCAGCTGTGACAGGTTTGATACTTGCATTCAATTTGCCATCTAACTTGCCTTTATGGATTGTAGTTATAGGTGCATTGGTTGCAATTGGTATAGGTAAGATGACGTTTGGTGGACTTGGTCAGAATATAGCCAATCCAGCGATACTTGGTCGTGTATTTTTGCTTGTATCGTTCCCCGCTCAAATGACATCGTGGCCAATGCCATTGGTAGCCGATGGTTCAACAGGTGCTACACCACTAGGTATGCTCAAAGAGGGTGGTGTAGGTGCTATCGCACATTTGCAGAGCACTGATTTACTCTTTGGTAATATGGGAGGTTCGCTTGGCGAAATATCAGCTTTGTGCCTCATTGTAGGTGGTTTGTTCTTACTTGTTACCAAAGTTATCACATGGCACATACCAGTTAGCATACTTGCTACAGTAGCTGTATTCTCAGGCATTCTTTATGCTTGCGACCCATTATCTTTCGCATCACCATTGTTTCATTTGCTAACAGGTGGTATGTTGCTTGGTGCCATTTTTATGGCAACCGACTATGCCACATCGCCAATGTCACATAAGGGTATGATAGTTTATGGTGTAGGTATCGGTCTGATAACAATGCTTATTCGTACATGGGGTGCATATCCAGAAGGTATGTCGTTTGCCATTCTTATCATGAACATTGTTACTCCACTTATCAATACATATTGCAAACCAAAGCGCTTCGGGGAGGTAGTGAAGAAATGAAAAAGTTAGAATCAACATTGCCAAACATGGTGATAGTTCTCACCGGCATTTCAATAATAGCCGCAGCTCTTTTGGGAGTGATGAATGAAGTGACCAAAGAACCTATAGCTCAGATAGAGCAGAAAAACCTTGAAGATGGCATAAAGAAAGTTATTTTGGGTGCCAATGTAGAAGGAGAACTTACAGTAAGTAACATCGATACCATAGTAAGTAGCGATGGTAAGCAAGTTTTTGTAGTTTATACAGCTGAACAAAATGGAACAGAATTAGGCAAAGCTGTAAAAACTGCAGTACAAGGCTTTTCGCCCGATTTGACGGTATTGACTGGTTTTGATAAAAACGGCAACATAATGGGATATGAGGTACTAAAACATGGTGAAACACCAGGTTTGGGTGCACAAGCTCCAGAGTGGTTTAAGGACAAGGAGAATAATCCGAAAAGCTACGTTATCGGACTCAACCCAGGAGAGAAAGAGTTGAAGGTTAGCAAAGATGGTGGCGACGTTGATGCCATTACAGCATCGACTATTACAAGTCGTGCATTTCTGAAAGCCATCAACATTGAGTATGCTGCCATATTTAAGGGCAATGTCAATGCCAATACTGGTGCAACAAAAAAGGCAGTACCAGCCGACGTCCCAGTGGTAACAGAACAACCCGATACGGTATCAGTTGGGGAATAACTAATCGATGAAAAAGGAAATACAATGAATAAGTTAAAGATAATACTCAACGGAATAGTCCAAGAGAATCCTACTTTTGTGCTTCTCTTGGGTATGTGCCCAACGCTTGGTACTACCACATCGGCTATAAATGGTTTGGGCATGGGTTTGGCAACAATGTTTGTGCTCATATGTAGCAACGTTGTATTGTCGGCCATAAAGAGCCTTGTGCCTGATATGGTGCGCATACCATCGTTTATTGTGGTTATTGCCTCATTCGTTACAGTGCTTCAAATGTTGATGCAAGCATATTTGCCATCGCTCTATGCATCACTTGGTTTGTTCATTCCACTTATTGTGGTTAACTGTATCGTACTTGGTCGTGCTGAGGCTTTTGCAGTGAAGAACTCTCCGTTCGATTCGATGTGTGATGGTATAGGCATAGGCTTGGGCTTTACTTTTGCACTAACACTTTTGGGTGCATGTCGTGAGTTGCTTGGTTCTGGCAACATCTTTGGCATCGACTTATGGAGCAAAGAGTATGGAGCATTAGCTTTCGTTCTTGCTCCTGGTGCATTCCTCGTATTGGGCTACCTTATTGCTATTGTCAACAAAATAAGAAAGGCGTAAGTTATGGAATATATATTGATTGTCATTTCGGCAATATTTGTCAATAATGTTGTCTTTTCGCAGTTCCTTGGTATATGCCCATTTTTGGGTGTATCGAAGAAAGTGAGTACAGCAGCTGGTATGGGTGCAGCCGTTACATTTGTGCTGACACTTGCAACTATTGTTACTTATCTTGTTCAAAAATGTATTCTTGAACCATTTGACCTCAAATATTTACAAACCATAGCTTTCATTCTTATTATTGCAGCTTTGGTGCAAATGGTCGAGATTATATTGAAAAAGGTATCGCCATCACTCTACCAAGCATTGGGCGTATTTTTGCCACTTATAACAACCAACTGCTGCATACTTGGTGTAGCTATTATGGTTGGCGATGGTACATACAACGCAATGGGCTTAGAACCTTCATTGCTTAGTGGTGTGGTTTATGCCATATCTACAGCTGTAGGCTTTGCATTAGCTCTTATTCTGTTTGCAGGTGTACGTGAACACCTCGAACTTATGGATGTTCCAGAAGGTATGAAAGGTATGCCTATAGCCCTTGTTGTGGCTGGTATCATGTCGTTGGCGTTTATTGGTTTCTCTGGATTAGTGTAGACCAATATAACCATATATATTAGTGTAATAGAGCCTGTCCAAGAATATTTGGGCGGGCTCTTTTTCTATAAAATTAAGTAGCTTACATTCAATCATCAATATTTCAGTTTGCTCACGTCGAAGCTATATTCATAACGGCAAGAAAGCGTTGGTTAAGTAAAAGTAAAAATGAAAATGTAAAAAATAGAAGTAGGGGATTGTCCAAACATGTGGTTATTGGACAATCCCTTTTTGTTATCTCTTAGTTTACTTTGTTTATTGGCTGTCCGGCTATAAATGCCTTTATGTTATCGGCAGCTATGCTCATTAGTCGTTTGCGTGCTTCAATAGTGGCCCATGCAATGTGAGGTGTTATGTAGCAGTTGTTGAGTTTTAGTAATGGATTGTTAGGTAATGGTGGTTCATTGGTAAGCACATCTAATCCAGCAGCTGTTATTTGTTTTGTTTGTAAAGCTTGCGCAAGTGCTTCTTCATCAACGAGTGGACCTCGTCCTGTATTTATCAATATAGCAGTACGTTTCATCATTGACAGGTTTTTTGCACAAACTATATGTTTGGTGGTTGTTGTAAGTGGACAATGTAGCGAAACGATGTCAGATTCTGAAAAGAGTTGTTCAAGGCTTACTGCATTAATGCCATTGGGTAACTCTGTTTTCGATGTTAATGCAATAACGTTCATCCCCATAGCTAAAGCAATTCGTGCAGTAGCCATACCAGTATTGCCCAGTCCTACAATGCCTATTGTTTTGCCGCAAAGTTCAGTTAATGGAGTGTCAGTATAGCTAAAATCGGCACAATTACTCCATGTACCATTACGATTTGAAGCAGCATAGTGTGCTACATTTTGTGTTATGTTGAGAATGTGTGCAAAAACCATTTGTGCCACAGACATAGTGCTATATGAAGGTATGTTTGTAACAACAATGCCTCTTTGTGCCGCATAGTCGGTATCAACCACATTATAGCCCGTAGCCAACACACCAATATATTTTAAGCATGGTAATGATTCGATAGCAGTTGCATCGATGATGGTTTTGTTAGTGAGTAGAATTTCAGCATTTTGGGCGCGTTGATGAAGTTGTTGTGGTGTGGTGCGATTATATACCGTTACTTCACCTAATTGTTCTATGGCTGTCCAACTAAGGTCACCCGGATTTAGGCAGTGTCCGTCGAGTATTACTATTTTCATGGTCTTTCTATTTTGGCTGAAAAGATAACAAGAAAATGTGAAGTTGCAGCTTTGTTGAGCGAAAGCACTATCTTTGTGGTGTGTTTTTCCAAAAATAGTCAGAATGCCTCAGTTCGAAATAGCCATAATCGATAAGAATGTGCTTACGTGCATCGGATTGCGCAATATTTTGCTCGATATTGTTCCGAGTGCTGTTGTTCGAACATTCTCGTCATTCGTTGAGTTTATGGATGATACGCCATATATGTATGTTCATTATTTTGTTTCAGCAGCTATATATTTTGAACATGCACAATTTTTTCGCGAGCAACAACGCAAGACTATTGTTTTATCGAATGGTGAGAATACACCGCAAATGAATAGTTTGATCACTCTTAATATATGCCAAGATGAGAAAGGGTTGGTGAAAGATATTATCAACTTGCATCAATATGGGCACGGGAAATTGCATGATGCTGATATGAGCAAAGCTCCGTCTAATTCTCTTGGGTTATCAGGACGTGAGATTGAGGTGTGTGTACTTTTGGCTAAAGGTTTTACGAATAAGGAGGTTGCCGATATGCTAAATATAAGTTTGGCAACTGTTATTTCGCATCGTAAAAATATTATGGACAAACTTAAGGCACAGTCGTTGGCCGATGTTATTATATATGCTGTCTTGAATGGTTTGGTTGATGTAGCTGAACTATAATTATATCTGTCGAAATAAATTGCCTTGGTATTAAGCGCACAAAAAAATCCGACCCTATGTTTTTCAAAGAGTCGGATGCAACGTATTGTATATTCGTTGTGTTTTTTACCAGTGGAATGCTAAGCCGAAACCAAACAACTCCTTAAACTGAACGCGGGCACCACGTTCGCGAATTCCTGTTTGAATTTCGCCATTTTCATCTTCGTAGTTGTATGTTTCTTTGTATTTGATGTCATCATCGAACAAGATGTTGAATTTCAATATGGCAGTTAACCAATCGTTTACGTGCAAGTTGAAACCAGTTTCTGCATCAATATCTATATGTTCAGGATGTTCGGTTAGGTTAGAGAAGGCTGTAGCCGTTAAGAAATAATCAACATTCTTTACTATTTCTTTTTTGTCAACAGTAACTTTCATTGTAGCACCATATTCGAAACGAGCATGTTTGTTTGCTTCAACACCATAATTGGGTGCAAAAATGGTATCTGATACTATTGTAGTACGGCCAGTAATAGGTGATATGTAGAGTGAAAAAGCATCTGATGGTTTGTAGAGCATACCGAGTGACAGGTTGATGTATGCTGGGTTCATAAATTTCGATACAGTATCGATTATTTGACTGCCATCATATTTATAGCCATTAGCAAATTGCGTCTTGAAATCTAACAATGCCGAATAGTACCATTTGTGTTTGTAGGCATTGTAGCCGTAGTTCGATGTTAGTTGGATTTTATCTTCTGACTTTTGAACGTCTTCGCTTTTATATTTTGTTAAGCCATAGCCAAGGTCGATGGTATTGTCCCATGTGGCATTTTCTGATTTGTAGTTGGCAAATGTTTTGAACAAGAATGTTCCTGTTACCGAGTTTTTACCACCAGCAGCCCAATTCTTAAACGATATTTGGTTGAATGTGAACGAACCATTGCCACCTGTTTTCCATTTGCTTTCAGGTGCAGCATTAGCAGCCGTATCAGTAGCTGCGCTCTCTTGTGCCCATGCACTTACTGATAATAGGGCAGCACAAAGTGTTAATACTAATTTATTCATTTTTATGTATTTGTTTGATTACTCTAATTTATTCTGAAACTCAAAATTTTAATCTTTAATGATATGCACATCGCGTTGTGGGAATGGTATGGAGATGCTTTGTGCATCGAATTCTTTTTTCACGAATTCATTCATATAGAAATATACAGGCCAATAGTTTTCTGAGCGAACCCATACTCTAACAACAATGTCGACGCTATTATCTCCCAAATTACTAACTGCCATAAAAGGTTCATGTCCGGCATCTCTCAGTATTTTGTCGTTTCGTCCAATAACAGTTTTGATTGCAGCGTATGCTTTGTCAATATCATCATTATATCCGATACCGAATGTGAGGTCTACACGACGTTCGGGTTGTTTTGAGTAGTTTGTAAGTGAGCCAGTTGACAATCCTCCATTAGGTATGATAACAACTTTGTTGTCGCCTGTTGTGAGTATGGTAGTAAATATCTGTACCTCTTTTACTACACCAGCAAAGCCTTGTGCTTCGATAAAGTCGCCCACTCGGAATGGCTTAAATACCAATATTATAACTCCGCCAGCAAAGTTTTGCAATGTGCCAGAAAATGCCATTCCAATGGCCAAACCTGCAGCACCTAAAATGGCTACAAACGATGTTGTGGGGATGCCTACATACGATATGGTAGAGACAACGAGTAATGTTTTCAATCCCCAATTAATTAGGTTAACGATAAATGGCGTTAGTGTATTGTCGACTTTGCGCAATTCGAGCATACGCTTAGCTGCTATAGTTATTTTCTTTATCAGCCATAAACCGACAACAAGCATTACTATAGCGACAGCTATCATTTTGGTATAGCTGAGCACTTTAGGGATCATAGACAATAGAATGTCAGTAATTTTTTGTTCCATAGATTTTTATATTTTTTCAATTCTTATTTTCATAGTATGGTCTAACGTCGGTAGCTATCATACCTCCAGCGCGTGCAGCAGCCAAACCAGGTTCGGCATCTTCAAATACTTCACATTCAGCAGGTGATACGCCCATTAATTCGGCACAACGTAAGAATGTATCTGGGGCTGGTTTGTGATGTTCAACATCGTCGGCACTTACAATGCCAACAAACTTATCAATGAGTCCTGCGTTGGTTAGCATTCTAACAGCACGAGCTGTGTCGCTGCCAGTGCCTACTGCCATAGGTATGCGACCGAAATTTTCTTCCACTACATTTACAACAGGTTTTATTATAGCCACATTGTCGAGGTGTTCGTATACGTATTTTTGTTTTTCGGCTACTATGAGTTCGGCTGTTGTTGGGGTGTTGTATTTATCAATGAGTATCTGTGCTATTTCAATAGCAGCTTTGCCTGCGTGTGAGAAGAAGAAATCGTGTTCTATTTCCGAGCCATATTTTCTAAACGCAGCTTGCCAACCTGCCCAATGCATTGGCATGCTATCTATAAGAGTGCCATCAAGGTCGAATATTAAGCCTTTGGCTGCTTGATTGGCCTTTAGTTGTTTCATTTTATAAGCTTTTCATTCGGTTGTTCTTGCAAAGATACGTTTTATAAGCGAATTATGTACTTTTTCATTCTGTCGTCATCGCTACAAAATGGTTGCTCTTTAATT
>JBGUYH010000172.1:0-2961 GCA_045118595.1 Bacteroidales bacterium
TAAAACATAGTGCAAAACTAATTCTGACTGATAATGGCAGCATCGGATTAGCAGAGTAGAAAGAAATCTGAGCATATAAATTAATTATTAATATATTTCAAAATGAGAGTGACAAATTGTAAAAATTGTAGCTTTGCGCAGATTTATAACTACCCTAAAATGAGACCTCTATATACGTATTTAGTAGCACTCTTCTGTGCTACCAATATCTATGCTCAAACTAACGATGACAATGTTATCGTAACCGATGCTACTGATACTTACATTTTTAGTCAAAAAAATGGAAACATTATAGTTACCAACGAACGCAAAGAAACATATCTTGCCACTCGCTCACAGGCAAATATACAACCATTTATTACCTACGGACAAGGTTGTAGGCTTGATAAAGCTCGTTGTTTGGGGGCACAAAAGAATTATAAAAATATCACGTCGGGTAACGTTTTTGCTGGTGATACCAAAGTTTGCTATTTCGATGTAAGTATCGAGCGCAAAAATAAATCGGCAAAGGCTTCGTTTGTCAGAACATATACCGATGTGCATTGCTTTACAGGTATATCGTTTCACAACGATTTTTTCATCAAAGACAAGACTATAAAAGTTATCGTTCCACAATCGCTAAAACAATATGTTGCTCAAGGTATTAACCTACCACCATCGGTAAGCTTTAAGCACGAGAAAGACAACTTGAACGACGTTTATATATTCAGCATAACCAATATGCCTAAAATATCGGATGACGACAATTGTCCAAACGACAAATCTGGCATAATCATCACGGGCAGTTTTGGCAATTACGAAGATTTGTATGCCTAGGGACACAAATTTTCTGAAGAGGTTGATTGCACTATAGCCGATATTGATAAGATATGTGCCGAGGCTACCAACGATTCCAAAACTGACATTGAAAAGATGTCAAAAACTTTTGCTTGGGTGCAGAGCAATATACGCTATGTGGCAGTTGAAAAGGGCGATAATGCTTGGAAACCCGATGCTCCACAAGAGGTTATTCGCAAACGTTATGGCGATTGTAAAGGCATGGCAATGCTTCTGCGCACTCTGCTGCGCCATCAAGGCATTGATGCACGCTTGGCTGATGTTAGTTCGAGTAAAGCACTCACACCACCTAGCAAAGTAGCATCGTTGAATTCAGTTGACCACATGGTGTGCGTAGCATACGTAGGTGGAAAAGAGTTTTGGCTCGATGCCACCAACAAATATGTTCCACTTGGTTTTGCGCCCGATTGGACGTCGGGGAGTGAGGCTATAGTTGAAGACGGCAACAAGTGTAAATTAGTTTACATGCCAACCCATTTGCCTCAAACATCGTGTGACTCTGTAAGTGCAATATATCGTTTCGACGCCGAAGCAAACGCTCTTGTTGGTAAGTTGAGCAGAAGTTTTTCTGGCGATGTAAAGAATCTAGTTCTTAATAATTATTTCGATACAGAGAGCCAAGATCGAAAGCTATACAGTGCTAAGTTACTCGGCATTAATAACAACTATAACATCGATGCAGACAACATAGAATGGGCAGATGCCAACAGCCAGTCGCAATATGCTACGTTAAGTGCCGACATTAGTAACAAGAGTGCTATTGAGATGCTCGACAACGAGGTGTACATTGAGCTTTGTCCCGTAAAAGATGCTTTGTTACCTATTATCGACACCGACAAACGCAAGAGCAATTATGAATTACCAATGTTGGCTTCAAGTAGCGTGGTTGTGGCGCTTACCTTACCTAAGAATATGAAAGTAGAATCGGTGCCCGATAAGTACATTATCAACAATGATAATGTACAGATGTCAATTACATACACAGTAAATGGTCAGACTATTTTTATGCGTAAAGAGGTTGTTATCAATAATAGACTTATTCCGCTCAATAAAATAGCCGATTGGAATGCCACAATAAAACGTTGGAACGAAGCATGCAACGAACAAATAGTTTTGAAAAAGAAATAAATTATATATAATTAATTATGTATCAGAGTATTGTAAAAGTAGCGCTTGTGTTCTGCATAGCTACGTTAACCGTTTTTTCGTCATTCGCCAAAAACGACGACGATAGCGAATATCGCCAATATGCCGATGGCGTTCGCAAAGAGGTTTATGCCATGTCGATGCCAGAATTTGAAAACCCTAAAATACCTGCCGAATACCAAAAAGAATCGGCTGTTATTATGGCTCGCTACATAAACATGACAGTAGGAAAAAAGATAGGCTTTGGCTTTAACTTTTTTCTGACAGGAGATGGCTTTTTCGACCACAATGTACTTACCACCTACATGCAACGTGAACTCATCTACATTGGCGACGAAGCTGCACTGAAAGAGTATTCGGAATACGAATTTTCAACACATAACAAAAACTGGACACGCTACGGACGCGATACTCAAAAACGCGTGTTGGGCGTGAAAGTGATAAAAAAATCGGGCAAAGTCATCGAAGTACCCACCGACGATTTTATCATCGAAAGCGAAGGTAAAGATGAAGAATCGGGAGAGAAAACTCACAAATTGGCTGTCCCTGGTTTGGAAGTGGGCGACTACATCGACATTATGGCGCACACAACAGTGCGTTATCAGAATCATAATATGACACCACTATATTTCGACTTTGCCGACACTAAGCCGATGCTTAGCTACAAAGTGCATTGCGAAATAGACAGAAAACTTGCAACATATTATCGTGCTTACAACGGAGCAACGCATTTTACTGAATCGCAAAATAGTGATGGTGATATTGTTCTCGACGCTTCGATTAGTAACGTAGAGAAGTTGCCTTCGTTATGGACTCGCTACAGTGCACAACTACCATACATAATGATACAAATTTACAATCTGCGCTCCAACTCGTTTGTGCCATCGTTTGCTGAAAAAGGGGTGCATTACATCGATTACTACGAACCACAACTCAAAATAGCTATCAATGACGTTTATTATGGTTGTTATGAATACC
>JBGUYH010000173.1:0-4378 GCA_045118595.1 Bacteroidales bacterium
GGGCGAAAATCGTATCCCCATTGCGATATGCAATGTGCTTCATCAACAACAATCAAACATACATTCATCTGCGCAAGTTTGACTTGAAATAAGTCTGTCGATAAACGTTCAGGAGATACATATAAGAATTTGCATCCGTTGTAAATGCAATTATCGAGTGCTACATTTATCTCATCACGTGTCAGACCAGAGAAAACAGCCTTTGCTGTTATACCTCGCTTATGCAGATTATCAACCTGATCTTTCATCAATGCAATGAGTGGCGTTACAACTATACACACGCCATCCATTGTTAATGCAGGAACTTGAAAAGTTATTGATTTTCCCCCACCTGTTGGCATCAAACCGAGCGTGTCGCGTCCCTTGCCAACCGACTCAATAATGTCTAGTTGCAACGGACGGAATTGGTCGTATCCCCAATATTGCTTAAGTATGTTGTGGTATATCGACACGCCTTGGGATATATGTTGTTTATACTATATATTCAGCTGCTTTTTCGGCACACAATTCACCATCTATGGCCGACGATACTATGCCACCAGCATATCCTGCGCCCTCACCACAGGGGTAAAGACCACGTATCTGTATGTGTTGCATCGTATCTGCATTGCGTGGTATGCGCACTGGCGATGATGTTCGACTTTCAACACCTATAATCATAGCTTCATTAGTTACAAAACCATGTGCTTGTGCTCCAAATGTTTCAAACCCTTTACGCAAACGCATACCTATATTATCTGGCAACCAAAAATGCAATGGCGATGATATAACTCCAGGTATGTACGATGTTTCTGGCAATTCTTTCGACAAGCGACCCTTTACAAAATCGGCCAAAGCTTGAGCTGGTGCAGTTATTCCGTTGCCTCCATTAAAAAAGGCCATACGTTCAAGATTCTCTTGATAATGAATAGAACCCATTATACCCTCATTCTGATACTCGCCAATATCTTCAGGACGCACTTCAACAACAATGGCCGAATTGGCAAATGGAGAATTGCGTTTCGATGGCGACATGCCATTTACTACCATTTGCTCTGCCCCCGTCATTGCTGGCACTATAAAACCACCTGGACACATGCAGAATGAGTACACACCTCGTCCGTCAACTTGAGTGGCTAAACTATATGTTGCTGCTGGCAGATAATCGCCTCTACCTTCAGGTGAATGATATTGTATCTCATCTATCAGATCTTGCGGATGCTCTACCCTAACTCCCATAGCCCATGTTTTCGATTCCAATGCTATACCTCGTTTATATAGCATCTCATACACATCGCGAGCTGAATGACCTGTGGATAAGATTACCGCCTCACCATCAACTTTAGTACCATCGGACAATACTACTCCACGCACTGTTGAGTCACATATCACAAGGTCGGTAACTTTAGCACCAAAACGCACCTCACCTCCCGATGCTATGATAGTCTCACGCATAGCTTTTATTACGTATGGCAACTTATCGGTACCAATATGTGGATGAGCATCAATAAGTATATCGTGTTGAGCACCATGATGCACAAACACTTCAAGTATCTTACGCACATCACCGCGCTTAGTGCTTCGGGTAAAGAGCTTACCATCAGAGAACGTACCAGCACCACCTTCACCAAATGAATAGTTCGACTCTGGATCTACCTTATGAAATCTATTAAGTTGTGCAAGGTCAACTTTACGCGCACTCACATCTTTTCCTCGTTCAAGCACTATAGGTCGCACACCTAGTTCTATCAAACGCAGTGCTGCGTATAAGCCACCAGGACCAGCACCTACTACAACAACACTTTTGGCATTGCGCACATCTTTATAACCAGGTAAATGAAGCTTTTCGGGTTGAGGTTCTTCGCCTATCCATACGCCATATTGTTCGAGCAACATCACTTGTCGCTTACGAGCATCAATAGAGCGTTTTTGCAAACGAGAGGCTGTTATATCAGCCACATTAACGTTCAACTCTTTAGCTATGGTGCTTATTACCGCATCGTCAGATGCGGCTTGCTCTGGCGTGAGATATAGTTGTACTTCGCGATACATTCTGTTTTGACAAAATTTTTGTCTGCAAAGATAAATATTTGTTCAGTATGTAATGATCTCTTTTGCCCTTTCTGTGGAGTTTCCACACCCATTGTAACACAATCAACACCGCTTATAAAAAAACAGAGAACAACTATATATCATATACAACACTATGTAAAATGAACATAATCTACAAAATAGCCACCATTCATCGGCAAAAAACATTGTTTAGTCGACACAAACAAGTCGAACCATATCTCCGTATACCTTTTTGGCACATCATTTGCAAACACCCTTAGCACACAGACATCAATAGATATATAAACTAAAAAACTAAGTGATATGAAAGCGATAAACATTTTGGTAGCATCGATGGCGATAGTCTTCAGCACCGCAGCTATGAATGAAGTTTCGGCTCAAAATAGTGGTCGCCAGACTTCAAAAACAGTTAAAGAACAAAGACAAACAACAATAGTTCATAATAACGAAAAACAAACAACAACAGCTCATCATAACAATAAACACACACACACAACACCACAAGCACACCATAACGAAAAAACAGGTAAGGCTACTCATGCTCCACACCCCAACTATGGTAGAGCTCATCACACATCCATTCATAATGCACATATCCATAACCATCAACATTACATACCATCAACTCCCGTAACTCATGTTGTTCATCATAACCAACCAACTCACTTAGTTGTTGAGCATCACAATCCTGTACGAGTAATACACCACGTTTACGACGGATATGTTCCACAAGTGGGTCATATTGTAGACATTCTCCCTGCCGGATATGTATGCATGAATGTAAATGGAGTAACCCTATATTACGCATTAGGTTACACATTTCGCCCGATAATTATCGACGGTATGATACGTTATCTGGTAGAATAATCTGAATCGTATATTTTGTTAGTGTTTCATTGCGAGTCGTTCGACATCTGATTGGGTGTGAACGATTCGCTTTTTGCTATCATAGCAGCCGAAGTCTGCATCGAATATTCACAACCACAATAAAGCTGATTATAATATCCACCAATGCGTAACAAATAATTTCGACGTTCTTGCAATCCGCCTTTGCGCCAATTCTGAGCCCAAAACAAAACATCACCCACTTGTTCTTCAGCCCATTTACCTGCCTCTTCTATCTGCGACAGACTTTTCCATCGTGACGAAGCTAACGTAGTGGAGAATAATTTCAGACCTTCTCTTTTTGCACATTCAGCTGTTGCTTTTAATCGCATCTTAAAACATTGCAAACACCTACTACCTCGCTCTGGTTCTTTTTCTAAACCACTTACGCATCTAAGCCACTCTTCATGAGTGTAGTCTCCATCAATCCACTTTAATCCTAGTTCCGTAACCTGACGAATACTTTCCGCCTTACGGATTTCATACTCTTCACGTGGAAATATATTAGGATTATAATAGAACACTGTTGGCTTAATGCCATTGTGAAGCAAGCATTCGAGTATAGCCGACGAGCATGGAGCACAACACGCATGTAGCAAAATAGCATTTTCACCATTAGGCGTATTTACTATGGGAGGTATATATTCGTTCATATTCTTTAATGAAAAAGGCCATGCCTCTTTGCATCGGCACGACCTTGTTTTTACCCTCTTACATGAATCTTCATCAGACTCTCATTGGCATAATGAGCATTAACTCATCTTCATAATCTTGCTTTTCCGATGGTATTACAAGTGCTGCTCTTGATGGGTCGCTAAGTTGTATCTCTATATCTGTCGATGTCAGATTTGACAATATATTCAAGAAATACGACGACTTAAAGCCTATCGAAATATCGATACCTTCATATTGGCATGCAATAGTATCTTGCCCCTCACTTGCAAAGTTAAGATCTTGAGCCGATATACTCATCTTATCGGCCGACAGCTCTAGTTTTACAAGTTTAGTACCATCAGCATACAACGCTTCACGCGATATAGCTTTCGATAAATCTTGTCGGTTAACTATGACATGATATGGGTTCTCTGATGGGATAACACTACGATAGTTTGGATATGTTCCATTTGTCAAACGACAAACTATAGTGTGTTGTGATGTGCGGAATATAGCGCTCTGACTATCGTACGACACTGTCACTTGATCACCTGCCGACAATATATTTTTGAGCAAGTTTGCTGGTTTCTTACCCAAAACAAGCGACGACTCAATACCTGTATTAACATCGGTACGTGTATAGCGTGCTAAGATATGAGTATCTGTTGCTACAAATGTAATCTGCTCAGGTTGTATGTCGAAGAACACTCCGTTCATTATTGGGCGCAAATCATCGTTGGCTGTTGCAAAAATGGTATGATTGATACCTGCGAGCAATGCATCGGAA
>JBGUYH010000174.1:0-2900 GCA_045118595.1 Bacteroidales bacterium
CGTGTGGTGGAAGTCTGCGGTTGCTCATCTGTTATTGGTATCTGTATCGACTTGCAACTGACAAAGGAAATATGCTATTTAAAACACCTGCAGATGTCTGTATGATTATAATGGGAAAGTGTTAAGAAAGTGTTACTACATACTTAAAATGTTACTTTTTTCTCTCTCCGTATTTTAGATTACTCAGAAATAGTATAAATTCGCACATCGTTGTTCGGCTGATAGCTGGGCAACGATGTGTTGCTATTATTGCTACCTATGGTAGTATGAATACTTCATCTTTGTGATGTAAAAATATTAGGTAATGCCACTTTTTAAAAAAGTAGATACATTAAATGCCTCAATGGGTATATGGCAGATGACGGAAACATTGTCAGAATTGGAATCAATGTATGTCATCAAGCCATCGGAGCGTGAATTGTACGATGGTTTCCGTAACGACCGTAGACGCAAAGAGTGGCTTACTGTGCGAATATTGCTCAGTGAAATGCTTGGTAGCGATGTCGAAATATGCTATCGAGACTCTGGTAAGCCTTACCTTAAAGATTCGAGTCATTGTATTAGCATTACTCATACCATTGGTTATGTTGGTATCCGATTAGCATCGCATCCCGTAGCACTTGATATGGAGTATTTCTCAAAACGAGTATTGCATCTCATTCCTCGTTTTGTATCAAATAAAGAACGTAAGTATATTCCAGAAACTGACGGACCAGAACGAATTATAGCTGCCCTTATAATATGGAGTGCGAAAGAGACTGTATTCAAACTTTTCGATTTCTCTGATGTGCTGTTTGATGAGCATATCTTTATATCAAATTTACGTTTGGGTAAGAGTGGACATTTTAAGGGAAGTGTTGTTAAAGATGGCTTTCAGGCCGATGTGTGGTTGTCGTACGAAGTGCACGATGAGTTAATCTTAGTTTATTGCTGATAGCACATTATGAACGATATATATTCATCGATATTAAAAAAACGAGCCGAAGGAAAGAAAATGTTGGCAGTGCTTATCGACCCAGATAAGTCATCTGACGATAAGTTGGCAAAAATAGCCAGTCAGTGGAAGAGTCAAGGACCCGATTTTATCTTTGTAGGAGGAAGTTTGGTTAATTCTGATACAAAAAATGTGGTTGACAATATAAGACTGCTGAGTAATGTGCCAATTGTGTTATTTCCTGGCGATATGTCGCAATTTGTTGATAATGCCGATGCATTACTTCTTCTCTCACTTATTTCGGGGCGTAATGCAGAATATCTAATTGGGCAGCATATAAAAGCAGCATGTCGTATAAAACAGAGTGGAGTAGAGGTATTACCAACAGGTTATATACTCATCGATGGCGGAGTTGTGACATCGGTGCAGTACATTAGTGGAACAACTCCTATACCAAACAATAAAATCGATATAGCAGTAGCTACAGCAATGGCTGGCGAATTGCTCGGATTGAAAATGCTATATATTGAAGCTGGAAGTGGAGCTTCGCAACATGTGCCTACCGATATGATTAGGGCTATTCGTCAATCGGTAGATATACCATTGATAGTAGGTGGTGGATTACGAACCAAAGAAAGTGTTGAGGCTGTATGCAAAGCTGGAGCCGATGTAGTTGTTGTTGGTACTGCTATTGAGGATAATCCGTTATTCTTATCCGAAATCTTAAATGTAATGCGTTAATTTTGAGTGTAAAAAGAGTTTTTGTGTGATATTTTAACATCTTTTCACTCAATATCTATAATAATCTTTCGCTGTTATGACTCTATTTGTATAATTTTGCAACGTTAAGTATTCTATACCTTAAACTATACAAATAATGAATAATAAGTTTATTGCTTTATTAGCTTTAGCTGCAATTCCAGTTGCAGTGTTGGCAGAAGATAAAGTTGATGATTCGAAAAAAGAAGGTTTTGTCTTTACTACAGTAAAAGAAATTCCTATCACTTCAGTAAAAAATCAAAATCAGAGCGGCACTTGTTGGGCATATTCAAGCTTAGGATTTTTTGAAGCAGAATTGCTTCGAATGGGCAAGGGCGAATTTGATTTGTGCGAAATGTATTTGGCTCACAAGACATACGAAGATCGTGCAAAAGCAAGTGTGCGTTTGCATGGCGATATTTCTTTCAGTGAGGGCGGCTCGTTCTACGATGCTGTTTATTGCATGAAGAATTATGGTATGGTACCACAAGGTGCAATGCCAGAGCCTGGTACTCTTTATGGCGATTCATTGCCTAACTTTAACGAGCTTTTTACTATTGCAACTGGTTATGTAGATGGTATAGCCAAAGGTAAGCAAAGCAAGCTTACTCCTGCATGGTTCAAAGGTTTGAATGCTATTCTTGATACATATCTCGGTGTGTGTCCTGAAGAATTTACATTCAATGGTAAGAAATATACCCCTAAGAGTTTCATGGCAAGCACAGGTATTAATCCTGATGATTATGTTTCGTTAACTTCGTTTACACATCATCCATTCTATGATAAGTTCATCATCGAAGTACAAGACAATTGGCGTTGGGGACTTAGCTACAATCTTCCAATTGATGAACTCATGGAAGTAATGAGCAATGCCGTTGAAAAAGGATATACCTTTGCTTGGGGTGCTGATGTTAGTGAAGATGGATTCTCGCGTAGCGGTATAGCTGTTTGTCCTGATGTTGCTAAAGCTCGTAGCCAAGAGGGTAGCGATATGGCACGTTGGACTGGTATGACTCGCATTGAACGTAGAAAGGAACTTACATCAAAGCCTCTGCCTGAAATTGTCGTAACACAAGAAATGCGTCAGGAAGCATACGACAATTGGGAAACAACAGACGATCATGGTATGCTTATCTACGGCATAGCTAAAGATCAAAACGGAAAAGAGTATTTCATGGTGAAAAACTCATGGGGTAAAGCAGGTGAT
>JBGUYH010000175.1:0-2205 GCA_045118595.1 Bacteroidales bacterium
GACTCAGCCACATAATGGGCAAGTCGTTATTCATCAGATAAGGGTTGAACGATTCGACCGTTGAAGAAAAGCAAAATCATAAAAACACAGATAATAAAATGACAGATTTCGAAGCGTATTTGGATCAGTTTATCGACAACGCAATACGTGAAGATGTTGGCGATGGCGACCATTCGTCTCTTTCGTGCATACCTGCTGAGGCAATTGGTAAAGCACAACTCATAGTAAAAGAAGATGGTATATTGGCGGGTGTTGAGGTAGCACGTAAGGTGTTCATCAAACTTGACCCAGAAACAGAATTTACAAAGTTAATTGACGATGGTACTGCTGTAAAAAAAGGCGATATAGCATTCAGAGTAAAACTTCATACACGCGCATTGTTGCTTGCCGAACGTTTGGTTCTCAATATTATGCAACATATGAGTGGAATAGCAACAGCAACCAATGTATATGTAAAACGCTTGGAAGGTACTCGTACGCATGTTCTCGACACTCGTAAGACAACTCCAGGCATGCGCTTGCTTGATAAGTTGGCTGTGAAGATAGGTGGTGGTGTAAATCATCGTATTGGACTCTTTGATATGATAATGTTGAAGGATAACCACAACGATTTTGCAGGTGGTATTCCACAGGCTATTCAGCGAGCAAAAGATTACTTGAAGGCTAATAATAAGGATTTGAAGATTGAGGTCGAAGTACGAAATTTGGACGAACTTGAGCAAGTTATGCAGGCAGGTGGCGTATTTCGTATAATGCTTGATAACTTCGATATACCAACAACTAAGAAGGCTGTTGAGAGAATTAATGGTCAGTATGAGACAGAATCGTCGGGTGGTATTACGTTAGACACTTTGCGCGATTATGCAGAATGTGGTGTTGACTATATTTCGGTAGGTGCGCTTACTCACCATGTTAGCAGTTTGGATATGAGCCTTAAGGCTTGTGAGTAACACTGATATTGATAAAAAAGAATAGCGTCAGCATTTTATGGTGCTGACGCTATTCTTTTTGTCTATTATGCAATTGGTAATTATCTTGATGAACGAAGATTTAGAACCTCGCCTTCGGTAACAACATCACCTTCGGGCAGATGGTTAAACTTGCGTAATTTGCGAAGTTTTATGCCATATTTATGTGCTATGCTCCATGCTGTTTCGCCATTTTTTACTGTATGAGTGATGCAGTCGGGGTGTGCACGATTTTTCTTTGACCGGATATAGAGATATTTGATTTGTGTAATGTCGGCCGTTGCATCGAGGTCGTTGTAGGCAAGCAGTTCGCTTACGAGTAAATGGAACTCTTTGGCAATAGATAAGAACGTATCGCCGCCCATCACTGCTATGTATTTAACTCCGTTATTATATTCAACGGTGTGTTCGTGGAGCGGATTGATGCTATAGAGTACGTTCCTTTTGACTTTTAACATCGCTTTTTGTGTGTTGTTCTTCACCACGTTACCATTTGTAATGTCGTAGGTGTAGTCGTTGGCATCTTCGGCTGTCAGTGTACCTTCGGCGCTGTCATAAGCCTCTAAGCCCATTTCTTCTATTATGGTAATGAGTTTTTGAGCATATTGTGGGTCGGTGGCATAACCAGCAGCTTTTAGTCCGTAGGCCCAACTTTTGTAGTCTGTCTTGTCCAATTTGAATAGTGAGCTATATCGGCTTTTCTGTTGTATGAAATCGGAATGGTCTTTAAATGAATCGTAGGCAGATGTGTATTTTCTGAAGCATTCTTGATTTCTGTCATCATCGTGATATATGGTTTCACCAGTCCAATCTGAATGGCATTTGATACCGAAATGGTTATTGCCTTCAACTGCAAGTTTGCTATTACCACATTCTGATTCGAGTATGCCTTGAGCTAAGGTAATGCTTGCAGGTATGCCTACACGATTCATCTCAGTTATAGCCCATTGTTTGTATAGGTTGACATAGCCTTGTCTGGTTAGTTTCTGAGCCATAGTAGCAGTTTGTAAAACTGCAAAAATCAACAATATAAGTAGCTTTCTCATGTATTGTTAGTTTTAATATATTGTGGAGTTTACCATAGTTTAAATTCGACAATGCCTAATATATTGTCGGTTGGTATTGGTCCGAATGTACGACTATCGGAGCAGATGTCACGATTGTCGCACATGACCCAAATATAGTTTTTTCTGAAAGTGTATGTAGAGTCTGCGGATGTTAAATCAGCCTCTTCGTA
>JBGUYH010000176.1:0-9124 GCA_045118595.1 Bacteroidales bacterium
ATGGATTATTTATCTTTTGAATAGATCAAAAAAGATGCAGAAAGTTGTATGACTCTCTGCATCTCTTTTTATATGCCATTAGCTTTATCTACTCGTATCTGATGGCTTCAATAGGATCAAGGTTTGCAGCTTTTTTGGCAGGATAGTAGCCGAAGAAGATGCCTGTGAATGTGCATACTGCGAAACTAAGCATTACAGTCCAACTCTCTATAGTTATAGGCCAATTAAGCATAAATTTGACAAAATATGAAAAGCCCATTCCAAGCAATACTCCAATGAGACCACCAGTAACACTTATTAGTATCGATTCTATGAGAAATTGCGATAATATGTCGAATCCACGTGCACCAACCGACATACGAAGACCAATCTCTTTTGTGCGTTCAGTAACACTTACATACATAATGTTCATAATACCAATACCACCCACAATGAGCGAAATGCTGGCTATGCATGCGAGCAAAATGGTCATCATGTCAGTTGTCGATGTCATCATACTTGATAGCTCTTGCTGTGAGCGAATGTTGAAATCATCGTCATCCGATTCGGCAAGCTTATGATTGGTACGCAATATATCAGTTACCTCCTCAATGGCTTGATCGGTTTGGTCCTCGGTTACTGCCGATGCGAATATGCCAGAAAGATATGTTTGTGCAAGCATACGTTTCATAACAGTGGTGTATGGCGCTAAAACAACATCGTCTTGGTCCATTCCCATGCTATTGTATCCTTTAGATTTTAGCACGCCAATGATGCGGAAAGGTATTTTGTTAACACGTATTACCTTGTCGATTGGGTCTTCGCCATTGGTGAATAAGTTGTCGACAATGGTTTTTCCAACCACGCACACTTTAGCGCTCGAATTTATCTCCGCATCGCCAAATATGTCACCTTTTTCTATAGATAATTGGCGTATTTCAAGATATTCAGATGAAACGCCTGTAACGCTCGATGGATAGTTATTGTTGGCATAGATAAGTTGTCCGCTCGACGATACATTAGGACTTACTGCCGCTAAATACGATGTTTTATCTCGAAGGTCGTAGTAATCAGTAAGTTTTAGTGTTTGCATCGATGAAGGGTCCATTCTAACACCTCCCATCATGCCAGCACCAGGATTTATCATTAGCATGTTTGAGCCCATTTCGGCTATTTGGTTTTGAATGCTCTCTTTTGAACCTTGTCCGATAGCGAGCATGCAGATAACAGATGCCACACCTATGATGATGCCAAGCATGGTCAGAAAAGCTCGCATCTTATTGTTGGCTAAAGCTCTGACTGCTATTTTGAACAAATTTACTATATTCATAATGGTTGGTATTAGCTTGGGTTACTGATTGTCGTCGGTAGGTAATGCTGCAAGCGCTTCAGCTGCATTAGCAGGATTGTTATTGTAGCTATCTTCGATAACGTGTCCATCGCGTAAAATAATGTTACGTGTTGAATATTGCGATAATTCAGGGTTATGTGTTACGAAAATGATAGTTCTACCTTCGGCGTGTAGCTTTTGAAACAATACCAATATTTCAAATGAAGTATGTGTATCGAGGTTGCCTGTAGCTTCATCGGCCAAAATTACGGCAGGGTCGTTAACAAGTGCGCGTGCTATGGCTACGCGTTGCATCTGTCCACCCGACATTTGGTTACTCTTGTGGTAAAGACGTTCGCCAAGTCCAACAGATAGCAGTGCGTTGATGGCACGTTCACGACGTTCTTTGGCACTTACTGATGAGTTGTACATAAGTGGTAACTCTACATTTTCAACAGCTGTAGTCTTCGCTAATAGGTTGTAATTCTGAAATACAAATCCTATTTTCCTATTACGCAACACAGCACGTTGTGACCTACTCATTGTGCGCACTGGCACACCGTCGAGTATGTATTCGCCACTTGTAGGTGTATCGAGGCATCCAAGTGTGTTTAGTAGCGTTGATTTGCCAGAACCAGATGTGCCCATTATTGTAACAAATTCACCCTCATGTATGCTAAACGATACTCCGCGTAAGGCGTGTACAATTTCACCACCTACTTCAAAGTCGCGTTTGATATTGTCGAGTACAATTACATCTTTCATGATTAATAGAAAATAAGTGTACGACTTTGTTATTTTTTCTTATTTCCACCTGGACGTTGTGGCATAAATGGTGATGATTCTTTTTGATCATTCGTGCCATTTGGCATTGCTGCTTCGCCAGGCATCAAACCAGTTGTTATTCCTGTAATAATTACATCGCCTTCATTTATACCGCTTACGATTTCTGTTTGTGAGCCTGAGCTTAGTCCTGTTTCAACTCCATGGGCAATAAATTTGTTTCCTTCACGAGTCCAAAGTTTTTGTTTAGCTTCGCAGTCTATAATAGTATCGTCTTTGCCAATGAGTTCAGGTGAAGGTGTAAAGTGTAGTGCTTTGCCAGGTGCAAGTAGTACGTTCTGACGTTCTGTAGTGTAAATTGTAACACTTGCAGTTAGACCTGGTTTGAGTTTTAGATCATTGTTTGGAGCATTAATAACTACTTCATATGTAACAACGTTGCTTGTTGTTGTGGCTTCTTGGCGAACTTGAATAACTTCGCCATTGAATATGGTGTTAGGATATGCATCTACAGTGAATTCTACACGCTGACCTTCGAATACGTTTCCAATGTCAGCTTCGTCAACATCGGCAATAACGCGCATTTGTGTCAAATCTTCTGCAATGACAAATAGGGTAGGTGTGCTATATGATGAAGCTACGGTTTGACCTTCTTCAACGTCTTTACTAAGCACAACGCCGTTAATAGGGGCGTAGATGGTGGCATAACCTAAGTTGGTTTTGGCTTTTGCTACGTTGTTTTTGGCTACATCGAAACTATTTTTGGCTTTCATATAGGTGTAGTATGCTTGGTCGTATTCGGCTTCGCTTACCAAGCCTTTTTCATATAGTCCTTTTTGACGGGTGTAATTCTTGAGTTCGTATTCGTATTCGGTTTGTGCCGAGCTAAGTGAACTCTCTTGCGATGCTAATTCACTTTCAAGGTTTACTTTGTCGAGTACAGCTATTACTTGTCCTTTCTTTACGATGCTGTTGTAGTCAACATATATTTTATCAACTATACCACTAACCTGTGTACCCACTTCTACTTGTGTAATAGGTTCAACGGTTCCTGTGGCTGTAACTGAAATGTTTATATTGCCACGCGTAACTTGTGCGTTTTCGTATGTGACTTTGTGTGGCGCATTTTTCTTTAGTACAGAATAGAGTACTACACCAACTATTATTATAGCCACTGCTATAATGATGTTTTTTTTCTGTTTCATATCTTGTGGTTCTATTATTTTTACTAATTGATTACAATGATGTGTCGGCACCTTGATACAATTGTAGCATCGATATTGAGTAGAGTGCCATATATTTACTTTGTAACATACTCTGCTCTGATTGTAGTAGCGATGCTTTTTCACTCATTAGGTCGGTAGCTGTTTTCATACCTTGTGCAAATTGTTCTGCGATAAGGTCGTATGAAGCCTTTGTTGCTACTGTTTGTTGTTGTGCCGCTATATATTGTTGTTGATTCGAATTCGCATCGAACCATAATCCTTCGATTGTTTTGCGTAGTGTTTTCTTCTCATCAGCTTGGCTCAATGTCGCAGTAGCCTTACTGAGTTTTGCTTTTTCTACAGCACTCTTATTTTTGCGATTTTGAGTTATAGGTATGCTTATGTTCAATCCGATAGTGTTCGACCAGTTATCGGTAAATGAATTTGATTTACTATTCAAATCAACCATATAATTGCTTGTGCTATTGCCTAATGTGTGACTCCATGAAGTGCCTGCTGATGCCGACAAATTCACGGTTGGGTAGTATCCTGCTTTGGCCGATTTAAGGTTGAGGTCGGCTTGTTCTATTTCTAATTGTGTGCTTTGCATTTCAGGGCGCATTAGTAGAGCTGCTTGATAAACTTGTTCGAGTTCTGGTATAGCAGCTAATACGACATCGTCAGAATAGTTGCTGCTAATAAGATTTAATTCATCGGTTGATTCAAGTTCCAACAGTTGCTTGAGTTGCAGTAGATATTCGTCATATTGCGATTGTGACGATACAAGATTATAGTTATCTTGTGCTACTTGTGCTTGTAGTTGTATATAATCGCTTTTATTAATGTCGCCAACTTTGAGTCGTTCAGCTCCGCGTTGCTCTGCTGTTTGAGCTGCGGCAAGCATTGCTTTGTTCACCTCAATAGCCTCTTTTGCATAAATGGTTTGTACATATGCTAAGAGTATTTGCTCAACTATCTGATTCTCTGTTTGCTGGGTTTGAAGTTGTGCTAACTGTGAACTAACTTTTGATAGCTCAATATTATTTCGGCGTGTGCCATCAAAAACAACCCAACCAGCATTCAGACCTACATTTCCACTATATGTATTAGTGGGATCTTGTTTCGGACGATTGGAGAGTGTGTGACCTGTCGAAAGTGACAATGTTGGCCAAAAAGCAGCCTTGGCTTGTTTTAATTCTACTTCAGCGGTTTGCTGGTTTATCTTTTGCTGCTGAATACTGATGTTCTGCTCTTTGGCGTAGCTGATGCACTTGTCGAGTGTCCATGTGTCTTGTGCAAACATCATTGTTGCCATAAAAAATGCACTCATGGTGCAGAACAATTTTTGATGTATCATTTTGATAAACATATAATAAACTTATAATTAAGTGACGCAGCAAATGTATATGATGAGTGTTAGTAAAAAAAACGAGTTACGACCAATATGTAGACTTCTGTCGACAAAGCGACTTAATCTATAGACAAAGTTGTTTTGCAGTTTTCCGAATAGTGTATCTATTTGTGTAATAATATTGTATATAAAACAAGGAAATGAGATACTCCTATATTTTAGGAATACCTCATTTCCATCCATTAAAATACTACTTCCATTATTTTGAATTTGTATTGTGCCTCATTTGTTGGGCTGCAGCAACCATATTTTCTATTGCTGCTTTTGTCTCACTCCAACCACGTGTTTTGAGTCCACAATCAGGATTAACCCATAGTCGTTCTGCAGGTATGTGTCGCATTGCTTTACGTAGCAATTGTGTCATTTCGTCTATGGATGGAATGCGTGCCGAGTGTATGTCGTACACACCTGGACCTATTTCGTTGGGGTAGCAATAGTTGTGGAATACATTGAGCAATTCCATTTGTGAACGCGAGCACTCAATTGTTATAACATCAGCATCCATTAGTGCTATGTGATTTATTATGTCGTTGAACTCAGAATAGCACATGTGAGTGTGTATTTGCGTTTCATCTTTTACACCACTTGCTGATAGACGGAAACATGCTACTGCCCAATTTAAATAGGTGTCCCAATCTTTGTGTCGTAAGGGCAATCCTTCACGAATGGCAGGTTCGTCAATTTGTATAACTTTTATTCCAGCTTGTTCCAAGTCTGTAACTTCATCGCGAATGGCAAGTGCTATTTGTTTTGCTGTTTCGGCACGTGGCTGATCATTACGCACAAACGACCATTCCAATATTGTGATAGGTCCAGTTAGCATACCCTTCATGGGCTTATTGGTCAAACTTTGTGCGAAAACACTCCAGCTAAGTGTCATAGGTTTAGGGCGTGATACATCGCCATAAATAATAGGTGGTTTTACGCATCGTGAGCCATAGCTCTGAACCCAACCATTTTGTGTAAATGCGAAGCCACTTAGTTTTTCGCCGAAATATTCCACCATGTCATTGCGTTCAAATTCACCATGCACAAGTACATCGATACCAACTTTCTCTTGCCATTTGATGGCTTTGGTTGTCTCTTCTTTTAACAATGCATCGTATTCTTCATTGCTCAGTTCACCTTTTCTGTGCTTTGCACGCCACTGACGTACTTCGGCTGTTTGTGGGAACGATCCTATTGTGGTAGTTGGGAAAAGTGGCAAATGTAGCACTTCGCGTTGTTTCGCACTGCGTATTTTGTACGTACTATGGCGGTGCGTGTCGGCATCACATACTGATGATGCTCTTTGTTTTACTTGTTCGTTGTTTATGATGTCCGATGATGCTCGTGCCCCCATATCGAGTTGATTGGTTGCCAATGCTTTTTTTGCTTCATCTGATGCATTGTCTGATGATAATTCTGATAACAATGCTAATTCATCAACTTTTTGTCTTGCAAATGCCAACCATCGTTTTACTTCGTTCGGTAAACGTTGTTCATCTGTTTCTTGAGTCAAATCGCATGGTACATGCATAAATGATGATGAACCTGCAATCCATACTCGTTCAGCTCCCAATAGTTTTACTACTTTTTCTATTGTGTGTAGCGATTTTTGAAAATCGTTTTTCCATACATTGCGCCCATCAACAATACCAACTGAAAGTATCATGTTGCTCGGAATATTGGTTAGTATATTATCCAACTGTTCTGGCGCTCTCACAACGTCGATATGTAGAGCTTGCACAGGAAGTGACAATGCTAAAGTGGTGTTATCGTCAAGACTACCAAAATATGTAGTAAGTGCTATTTTGAGTTTTGTGTGCTGACTTATATATGTGAATGCTTTGCGGTATAGGCGTTGTGTTTTCTCATCGAGGTCGGTAACAAGGCAAGGTTCATCAATTTGCACCCACTCGGCACCAACATTTTCTATGTTTTGCAATAGTTCAACGTAGACAGGCAATAGCTTATCAAGCAAATCGAGACGTGAGAACCCTACTTCTTTTTCTTTTCCTAAAAGCAAAAAAGAAATAGGACCTATTACAACAGGTTTAGTTTCAATGCCCACTAATTTAGCTTCTTCGTATTCTCTAATAGCTTTGTTATCTGATAATATGAATTGTTGGTTTGCTACAAATTCTGGTACTATATAGTGATAATTGGTGTCGAACCATTTTGTCATTTCCATAGCTGTTACATCGTTATCATTGCGTTGCAAGCCGTGTGCCATAGCAAAATATAGTTCTGTCTTATTGTTTTTTATGGCATTGTAACGTTCTGGTATCGCACTAACAGCGAGTGTTAAATCGAGCATTTGGTCGTAGAGTGAAAAGTCGTTCGATGGAATAAAATCGATACCACACTGTTTTAGCATTTTCCAATTGTCGAGGCGTATTTTTTTAGATATGTCATCTAATTCATCAACTTTTATTTTGCCATTCCAAAAAGCCTCTTCTGCCTTTTTTAATTCTCTATTGAGCCCTATGCGTGGATAGCCCAAAATGTTAGTTTTTAACCTCTTATTCATTCTTTTGCGGAAGTTAGTTTGTTATTTATGTTGCAAAAATGTAGAAAATGAATATTTGAGTAACTATATTCCTATTGACTTTAGGAAAATATGCTAAATTTGCCAACATATTTATATTTTCTAAGAATAACATTCTACGTATTATTAGAAATTGAGAATTATGTCATTAGATAAAACCGATATTAGAATACTCAAAGCACTTCAAGAAAATGCTCGACTTACAACTAAAGAGCTTGCCACTAAAATAAGTCTTTCGACCACCCCTACATTTGAACGTCAGAAACGATTAGAGCGTGAAGGTTATATAAGTAGGTACATGGCAGTTGTTGACCCAGAAAAAGTAGGAAATACACTATTAGTTATGTGTGGCATAACACTCAAACAGCATGGTAAGCGTTGGGGAACAGAATTTATGGAAGCCATTCGTGATATACCAGAAGTAGTTGAATGTTGGAATACATCGGGTAGCTACGACTTTCTGATGAAAATATATGTGCGTGATATGAAACACTATCAAGATTTCGTACTCAATACACTTGGTACTATTGAGAGTATTGGTGCATTGCATAGCAATTTTGTGATTGGTACGGTAAAAGAAAATGGTAGTATCCCAGTGCCTCAAATTAAAGAACTATAATAATTGTTTATCATATTGTAAAAATGACTACTTTTGCCACGTATATAACATACCACATAGCCAAAAATGGATTCAATAATATTTGCAGACAAAGAATTAACACTATGGCTCAATAGTTTTCATAGTAGTTTCTTCGATTTGTTCTTTTATTTCTCAACATCAACCATAGTATGGGTGCCACTTTTTATCATGTTAGCATGGCTTATTTTTGTTCGTCAGGGGGCACAGGGACTTGTTACAATCATATTCGTAGGTATCGTTATTCTTTTTTGTGATCAAATATCATCGTCAATCATAAAGCCATTGGTTGAACGTTTTCGCCCAACACATGATCCTGTAATGCAATACATGGTTCATACAGTAAATGGATACAGAGGAGGATTGTATGGATTTTGTTCTTCGCATGCAGCCAATACATTTGGTATAGCTATGTTTGTGTCGTTGGTTATGCGTCATGGCATACTGAGCACAGCTTTGTTTAGTTGGGCAGCATTGAGTAGTTATTCTCGCATATATCTTGCAGCTCATTTTGTTGGAGATATTGTGGTAGGTGCTATACTCGGTATGATAGTAGCCAAAGTGGTTTATGAATTCTATTTGCGAGCTGCTCTACATTTCTTCGTTATTAGTCATCACAATAAGTGGACTCTGAAACAGGGTATGGCAAAGATGTTTGGTGTGCATGAACCTATTGTTGTGGCACTTACATTTTGGACCATTGTAACTCTATTGTTTATTGTGTGCAAACTGCTAATGAAATACGATGGAATTACTTGTTGATACAGCATTCGATGCATCGGTTGGCATCTTGTGTGAAGATGAAAGTCGCCACTGTGTAAGTGTAATGCGCCATAGGGTAGGTGACGAAGTTTTTGTTACAGATGGCAATGGTATATTGTATCATTGCACAATAGTTGAGGCAAATAGTAAAAAATGTGTTCTTAATGTTGTTGAACAAAAACAGCAGCCATCGCCCAAACACCATCTCCACATGGCTGTGGCACCAACCAAAAATACTGATCGTTTTGAGTGGTTTGTTGAAAAAGCAGTCGAAATGGGAGTGGGGGAGATAACCCCAATTATTTGTGATCACTCTGAACGTAATCATCTGCGTCTCGATAGGCTTGAACGTTTGGTTGTTGCAGCATGCAAACAATCACTCAAATTTTACAAACCACGCATCAATGAACCACAAAAAGCCTCAGAACTGATAGTAAATGCCACAGAAAATCAAAAATTTATACTTCATTGCGAGCATGAGCAAAAA
>JBGUYH010000177.1:0-2849 GCA_045118595.1 Bacteroidales bacterium
ATGGCGTTGGTTCTGAGTATTTTGATACCACTGGCATTCATTGTTGTACGTCAGTTGCTTGATGATAAAGTTAGAACTGTCGATGATTTAAAGAAAATAACGAAAATACCAGTTATCGGTGAAATAGCAAGTAGTACCAAAGATACGCAACTTGTTGTGCTTACTCATCCAAAGTCGATACTATCGGAGATGTTCCGTCGTATGCGTTCGAAAATCGATTTTTTAGTAAGCCAATCAGATGTACCTGTTATTGGAATTACATCATCAATGCCAGGTGAGGGTAAGACGTTTTGCGCTCTCAATATAGCATCTGTATTTTCTATTAGTGGTAAACGCACTGTTTTACTCGGTTTCGACCTTCGTAAGCCAGGTATGTCAAAGGTATTGCATACGGAATATAATGCAGGTTTGTCTAATTATATAGTTGGAGCAGCAACACTTGATGAAATTGTGGTACATGTAGCAGATAATCTTGATGTGCTACCATCAGGCGAAATACCACCCAATCCTGCAGAACTTATTGAGAGTATGAAGTGTATCGAATTGATGAATATATTGAAAGAACGTTATGATATAATAATAATAGATACTCCACCTGTCGGATTAGTTTCTGATGCATATACTATAGCTCGATGGTGTGATAGTTTATTATATGTTGTTCGTCAAGATTTTTCTATCAAAGATGCATTGAAATATTCATTAGCTTCAATTGAAGACGAAAAACTAAGAAATGTAGGTATCATAGTAAACGATATTGATAATTCCAAGACTCGCTATGGCTATGGTTATGGCAAGTACGGACGTTATGGCAAGAAATATGGCTATGGTTATGGTTACGGAGTATATGGTAAAAAAATGTCGCAAGGATATTATGTTGAAGACTAATCTTTTAAAATTTGGTTGTGCAGTTGGTTTAATGCTATTAGTAGCATCGTGTTCAACAACAAAAAAAATAACACTATCACCTCGTTCGCAAGCTGATGATTTATATGCTCGTGCCGATTTTGCAGGAGCATTGGCAATATATCAGACTCTTGATTCACTTTCTTGTGATAGCGCTGTGTGGCACAATATGGCTGTTTCTGCAGCGCGACTGAAAAATTATGAAGTAGCCGTATCGGCAGCTGTAAATGTTGTTCCTGATTCTGTGATTAAAAGTGAAATGCAAAATTTTGTCGATTCACTTTTGAATTATCCTTTGCAAGTAAAAGTAATTGAAGAAAATATAGAATACTTCAAAAGACTTGTTAATGATAAGTTGTATGATAATTTGGCAACTTTTTATGAACAACGCTCAGATGCTAAATTAGTAGATGTATATGCTTCAGCATCATCAGAAGTCCGTTCTGAATGTTTCCCAAAGTATTTCAATTTTGTAAAGGCTGATAAAAGTAATGCAGAACTTGCTGAGATATGTAAAAATGCGATTAAAGATAATAAGAATCAGATTGTTGCACTTAAATATTTAGGCATTCAGAATTACAATGTAGCAGAAGCCGATTATAAAAAATCGATGGATGAATATAATAGAAATAAGAATAATACAACGTATGCTTATTTACGTCGTGATTTAAAGCGTATATCGGCAGTGTATGTAAAAAGTCGTGAGTATCTTGACCGAGTTCATACTCTCGACCCAGAAGATATGCAGACTATAAAATATCTTATTAATATTAATAATCGTCTAGATCAACCAAGTAAAGCTAAAGCTTTGCAGAAACTATTGAAATGAGAACAATCAGATTGTTTGATCTGTTTTTATTTGCTCTGCCATTAATCGTTTATGTGATTGCTGAGTATTGTTTTGGAGTATGGATAGCTCTAATAGTATCGGCAGTTATTACAATGGGGCAGATAATTGCTGTAAAATTGCGTGTAACTGATGGGTGCCTCTCTCATTATATCACCGATTTAATCTTGATAGCCATTTTCGCGCTGATAGAGATAACGCCTTATCCTTATGCTATATCATTTCTCTTTATTAGCATAGTTTTGTTCTTATCTGCTAGTGGCATTATTAACATTTTTGGCATGTTTGGAAGCCTATTTGATGCCTTTTTAGCTAATCCATATGCAATAAGCAATATGCGAAAAGCCTTTTGTCGTATGGGAATTTGGTGTATGATTGGAGCATTAACTTATTTTGCTGCAGCAACTATTTTGACCGATTCAACAATAATTGGACGTATCGAGAAGTGGTGTCTGCCAACCATCTTACTTGCTTCTATGGCAACTGAAATCATTGTTGGACGCATTAATTACTATCGTTATCGAAAATCAGAATGGGTGCCACTAGTAAATGAACAAGGGGGTGTTGTCGGACAATGTCCGCGTCCATTAGTTCATAATGGATCATTGTGGCTGCATCCTGTTGTTCATCTACATGTTGTTCACAATGGACAATTATTGTTACAACGTCGTCCGATGTCAAAAAGAATACAGCCAGGTAAATGGGATACTGCAGTAGGTGGACACATTGCTGCTGGTGAAACAATAGAAAAAGCTTTAGGGCGTGAAGTGTGGGAAGAAATTGGACTTGCAAATTTTGAGGCTCGACATATAGCACAATATGTTTGGACATGCAGCGTAGAGCGAGAATATGTTTTCTCATTTCTGACCGAATCGGCAGGGCCATTTGAACCCAAAAATATTGGTGAAGTTGATGAATTGCGATTCTGGAATAAAGAGGAATTGCAAAAAAATATAGGTAAGGATGTCTTTACCCCTAATTTGGAAAGAGAACTTACCGATTGGATTTTGGCAAATATTTGAAAAAGTAATATTTTTGCAATCTAATTAAGGCTACAAACATTTTTTTATGATTAAGACAGCTATAGTTACAGGTGCAA
>JBGUYH010000178.1:0-7203 GCA_045118595.1 Bacteroidales bacterium
ATTCGCTCATTGCATTGCTGTAGGTGCGTTGAGCTGATAATTCTATTTTCAGAGCTTTGAACATCTCGAACGAAGCACGTATTTGCAAATTATCTGATGAGGTCATTGCATAAGGTTCGTTGAGTGTTGAGTCGTTGGTTACCCATCCATTGTTGATGGCTTTAAGAGCAAAATTGCGATCTTGCATACCAATCATAAACGGAATGCCAGGTGCCAGTTTGTTACCCGTTCCGAGTGAAGCTCCAGCTAAATGAGCTCCTGGTGTGTAGCCTGGTAGTGTAGTTGAGTTGTTCTCTGAATAGCTTACACTGATGTTTTTGAGTGATGTAGCTGCAATGATGAACATGTCTTTTATCACTTCAGCTGGCGAATCGTTGTTGCTAACTGTGCCTGTTATGACTATTCTACCATTGTTGGCATTGCTTGTTGGGATGAATTCTGCGTTGTTAGGGTCGATGGCCTTGAGTGAGCCTTTGACACTGCGTCCGCGGTCATCGAATGCACGAGCTGTAATGTCGGTCGTTTTTAAGTTGTGGCTTATTTTTACAACTTTGCCAGGCTTCATCTCAACATTTTGTTCGGTATATTTTACAGTTTGTGAGTTTGTAGCATTGCGATTGTTGTTGCGATTGCTCGACGACCAATTGTATTTGTTGTATATGTTTTTGAGCGATGTTGATTTATTATATATAGTGCCCAAATTGGCCATCGTGTTAATCTGTTTTGTGTTGCTGTTTTTGATAGAATTTCCCCAATTGAAACCAGTATTGAGGCTTCCTGCTTGCCAAACGTAAGTGCCTTTGTATTGCGCAGTAGCTGTAACCCAATCGAGATATGGCAATTTATTGATAGGTACAGCCCAATTGATGTCGCCAGTGTGCTGATAGTTGGTGGTTCGACCGAAATGGATTATGTTGTTCCACACCGAATCGCGCCAAATGGTGTATTCGTCGGGGTACAAATCTTTATTGACTGCGCCTTCTGGTTCGTCGATTCGTGCAGCGTTGGTAGCGTTGAGGCTGAATTTGAGACTTTTGGTGATATTATATTTGAAATCGAGGTAACGATTCCATCTAAAATCTTTGCTAACGCTAACAGGTATCTTATATTCAGGATTTGATACATTGCGTTTTTGTACCTCTTCGTAGTCTCTGTCGAGTTCCCAACGATAAGCTAATAATGTTGGTTTGAGGTAGAAGTTAATATCTTTGATTAGGGCAAATTTCTTAGCGTTAAGCTTCGACTTCTTGAAGGGTTCGATAGGCTTGGCTGTTGTGGTGTAGTTGTAAGCCAAGGTGGTGTTCCATATGCGAGTGTTGTCGTATTCTGTCTCTGGGTCGGTTTTCTTTATATCGGTTATAGCATACGACGCAGATAAATTAGATGGAGAATAGGCTTTTGCTTTTTTGCCTTTTTCGGGTTTGATGCGTGCATTAGTAATGTTCAAACTCTTGATTGTTTCTGTGGTTTGGCACATTGCTTTTATGCTATCGCGTTCTGCTTTCGATGTTGTTTGATTTAGTACTGTTTCGAGCAGCACATCTGAGTCGTAAGGTGAATATTTAGGTGTGCTTACGTTTCGGCTATATGAGGCATAGAATGGAACACTGAGACGTGATTTTGGTCCGAGGAATTTACCTAATTCAAGACTTGTTGATACGTCAAATTGTCCATTCTCGTCGATGGCACGTTCTGTTGTGCTTTGATCGATAGAGCCCCAACCTACGCTGGTATATTGTCCTGATGCGCTAATTGAACCAAGGTCGGCTAACTTAATTGTTGTGCGTCCGCGTGCAGCCCAACCGCCATCACCATCGAAGTCGGTGAGTCGTAATTCGTTAATCCATACTTCAGCCGATTTGGTTCCAGCACCATGTGAGCGTAGACCAATCATCATGGTAACAACATTACCTAATGATGGATTTCCTTTTATGCGTACCTTGTTGTTGGTATTGTCGGGGTCGGTTGTCGAATATACGGTTTGCAGTGTTATGTCTGAGTTTACTTCGCGTTTTGCTGCGTTGCGCGATAATTTTGCTTTGGTGAATATGTTGAGTGGTATATTCAACTCGTTAGCTTCAGGCCAAACTGCATATCGGTCGGTTTCGTTGTTGTCTGAATATGTTCCGTATGGTGTGAGAGTAAGCGGAATTTCATACTCATAGTAGTTATCTTCGTAGTCGGTACCTAACCTAACGAATACCGACATTTGATTGTTTTCGAGTGGCGAACCTTCAACGGCTTCAGCATGAACATACATACGTAGTCGTTTGTAATTGCGTATGTCGAGGTTGACAGTTTTATACACAGCACGTGAGTCGCCATTGCCCAAATCGGTTACCTTGAGTGAGTATGCTTGTTCGTTGAGTTGGCGGAGTTGTGGGTTTGATGGGTCAACTTGTCTGTCAACATCAGGTGGAAGCACGTAGTTGATAGGTGTGCGACGATCGTTCTCTTCAATGTTAACTGTCGATGTGGTAAATTCGGTTGCAGCTGAAGGATTAGCGCCATCTTCATCTTGCCAAAGATCATCGGTGTATTTACGCCATTCGCCTTTTACGAGTTCAAGTGTTGCGAAACGTAGTATGCATGTGTCGGTGAAGTTAGTCATCACCATACGCATGAACTGCATCGAACTCATGTCGCTTATGTCGCCCACTACTTTATCAGGGTTGCGCAATGGAATCTTGAACTGATACCATTTTACTGTTTCCGTTTTTCCATTCTTGAGTTTGACGGTAGTCTCCATCATGTCGGCAATGTAGTTTTTGCCAACAATCATGCTATCAGGGCGTAGCGAAACACGATATTGGTAGTAGTTTTCGGTTTCGTTGAGTGTGTAGTCGGTGTTTAGGTCTTCGTTGTCGGGTTGGTTGAGTGACGCTGTAGAGTAGCTTTCTGGGGAATATTCTGACGGACACGAGTTACCCTCTTGGTTGTTAAATCGTTTGTATCTGTCGAGAATGCTAATCCCTTCTGAGTCGTAGTCGGAGCCTCGATAGTAATGATAGTCGTCGGTTGAAGGGTCACTGATGATAGCGTTGTAGGCTTCGTCGGTTAGAAGTCCATTGGCATGCATCTGCTCAATGTCGTTGACGTATTCGCTAAAGAAGTCTTTTTCTTTGTCAGAATTCATACCATCTAAACCAACGTCTTGTGCGCGCATTGACGCAGGGTCGGTGTTGAAGCTATTTACGAGGCTATTATTACGTGGTACGTAGCCCCATGCTGTGCTGTCGCAATCGAATGTTTCAGATGGTGTAGGAAGTCCGTGTTCAAACGATTTACGTGAGTCTTTAAGTACGTCTTCTGATATAGTACCAACATTGAAATAGAGGTCACCACCTACATTGCTTTTTTGTGCGTTGTAGATGAATGGATCGAGCATCCAAAATTCAATATATTCAATGTTGTTATTTTCGAAATCGGTTGTTTCAAGTTTGCGTTGTATGCCAGCCCATTTTTCTTCCGGAGAGGTTAAGAAACCGTCTTTGTCGATGTCGCGTGTGTAGTTGTATTGTCCGCGTTCGTTAGGGTAGTATGCAAGGTTGAGCACACTTATGTTTGTCGATTCACCATAAGCAGCTTCTTTGTTAGGGTAGAGTTCTTCTTCATACACTTCGCGTACGTAGTGATTCGACTGTTGTTCGGGGTCGCTTTTGATGTGCTTAGGTGTTGTCGATGTGTTGCGGAGGAATAGTGGGTCGATGGTATACCATGCTATCTTAGCACGGTCGAAGCCTTGTGAGAGGTCGTTGTCGAGGTCGGCATTGGGGAATATGTCGTTCTGACCTTGTGGTTTCGAGGCAAGTTTCCATGCTGTCCATGCTTTTATGTCGTACGATACTGATGAACCTTCAAAGTCGTCGATATATGAGGCGTTGATACTTTTTGAGTGACCAGCTATGAGTTTTGCTAATTCGCCCTCAAATGTTATGCTCGATTTCTCTTTGGTGCTGATGAGAGGTAGAGCATCGAGTGCCGATGTTATGAGTGGTAGGTCTTGTTCAAACTCAGTATTGAGTCCGAGCATAGTGTTCGAAACAGACTCTTCGCCATAAGCAACTTTGTAGGTGGCAGGTTTCTCTTTCATGTGAATAATAGTTGCACCTACGTTAAACTTGTCGTTTACCTGATAATTGAGGTGTGTACCAACAAGTGTTTGTGTTTGTGTTGATATAGCGCTTTCGTTTTCGTACGAGATGTTTATGGCAGTGCCTGAGTTAAGCAGACTTTGGTTGAGAATGCGAACACGTCCGAGTGAGTAATCGACCGAATAATCTACATTTTCGGTTAGCAATTGTCCGCCAGCTGTTACTACAACCGAACCTTGTGCTAAGTTGTAGGCGTTGAGTGATATGTCGCTCGAATTGCTTGAGGTGAATGTGCCTCGTATTTTGAACTTATTCTTTTGTGTTTGTTGTTTGGCATATACTTGTGTGCTATCGTATAGTGCGGTGAATGCATATTTTGCTGCAAGTGTAGGTTCATTTTTTAGTTTATTGGCAATATAGCTACCAAATGGTTCGCGTTGTGGAAATATGATTCGTCCTTTCGACGCTAACACGGTGTATCCATCAACGAAGTCGTATTTTCCATCG
This sequence comes from Bacteroidales bacterium, assembly GCA_045118595.1. GTDB lineage: Bacteria > Bacteroidota > Bacteroidia > Bacteroidales > Marinilabiliaceae > W3P20-009. The sequence goes on from JBGUYH010000178.1 coordinate 4,602, forward strand.
GCGCTCACATCATTGTTACTATTCAAACGGTCGAGGTTGAGTATTTGTAGATATGTTTCGCCGTTATGCCCACCAGCCGATGGTTTGCTACCTTCGTTTAGGTAGTTGATGTATTGCGATGTTGAGTCGTTGCAGTATACAACATTAAGGTCGAAGTCATCCGATTTAATATCAGATGTTCCGAGTGAGTAGATGTTTTTCATCATCAAGTCCCATGTCTTGTAAGCTGGTGTTAGGGTTGTTCCTTTTAGCATTTTGAGGTAGAGACATTGTGGAGCATCGACACCCGTACTTGAAAATTCACCTACTTGATATGTTTGTCCGCGATAGGTATATTGATAGGCAACAGCCAACACTTCATTGTTGTTGAGTGCTGTTGATAGTGATATGTATCCCAATTTTTCATTCAATGTATATTCGCTAGAGTTGAGCAAACGAGCATTTTCAATTTTTTCATACGATTTGCCCGATTTGAAATTACCTATAGCGTTGAATGTGCTTGTTACATTGCTTATGTTGCGAGCTGCAGAATAGGCTGAAGTGAGGGCGTTGTAGAGTCCGTTGGCATCGTTGGACGGATAGGCATTGGCATTGTTGCTCCACAACCCTGAGTTTGTCATATTATCGCCAACTTCGCCCATATCGGCAAAGGCTAACACGTTGCGTGCATTGGTGTAGTTACCAGTAGTGTTTGTTACCCATACTTCTATTTTGTTGATGGTGATGGGCGAGTTAACTATTGGTAGGCTCTTTAATGCATCGTCGTATAATTCCTTGAATTTGTGTGATAGGAAGAAGTGACGATTGCGCTCGTAGTTGGTTATGTCGATGTCGAATTCTTGTTTGGTTGCACCACCTTGAACTGTTATCGATGATGTTTCGCCTTTTTTTTGCGAGAAGACTGTCGACATGGTGAGCTTTCCAAACTTCATATCCATCTTGAAGCCGAACAAACTTTGGCTACCTTGTATGAGCGTTCCTGGTAATGTCCAATTTATATTACCAGCTTCGATGTCTTGTATTATATCGTCTTCGGTGCCAGTGTAGTCGAGTTTTACTTCGTTTTCAAAGTCGAATGTAGCTTCAGTATTGTAGTTGATACCTAACTTCATACGTTCGCCAATTTGCGAGTTGAGGTTAAGTTGCACCGATTGGTTGAAGTCGAAACTTGTGGTTGAGCGCATGCGCTCTTGCAGAGTTGGATTGTTTATCTTGTTGTATTGTACACCAATGCTTACTTTGGCCTGACCTTGCAATTTCATTGTTACTTGGTCGCTACCGAAGATGGTGCGGAAGAGGTCGTTGTTGACCTTCCATTTTGAATTGAGCAACGTGTTTTTTTGTTCTTCGCCATTGTTTTGAACGTTGCTTAGTCTGGGCGATTCTTGTTCGCGCTTACTGAGCCAATAGTTCATCATGGAGCGGCGTACTTCGTTGTTCTGATACTCTTCAAGCGTCATAGTATATGGCATACGCACATTGATGCCGCCAATTTTCCTATATATGGTTACGCTATTTGTTTCAACGTCGTATTCGGCCGTGTATTCTGCATTATTAGGCTCTTTGAGGTCGAATGCTGTGCCATTTTGTTCTGATGGTATCTCGCCTTCGTTTTTGATAGGATAACGTAGTGGTGTTGATAATGTATCGGGGCGTGTTTGCTGGCTTATCTCTTCGCGTGGTGTTATATCAATAACATTAGCAATGTGCGGACGCAACAATGGTGCACCTATGGTGACCATAAGTGCAGTGGTGGTGATTAAGATAACAGCTGTATGTCGGTTTCTGAATATCAATGTTACAACAACTTGAATGCGCCTTTTACTATTTGCTCAACTTTTGCATCGGGCGTCTCTTTTAATAGTTTGTCAACAACTTTTGTTGCTTGCGAGCGTGGATAACCCAACGCTTCGAGAGCTGATAAGGCATCTTCTCTAACTTTGCTATCGGGGGTATTAAAGATTGTACCTTGTGCATCGCCTGCTTCGAGTTTGTCAACTTTGTCTTTGAGTTCTACAATCAGACGTTGTGCTGTTTTTAAGCCAATGCCTTTTACACTTTTTATGGCATTAACATCTTCTAATCTTATGGCGCGGCAAAGTTCAGTGGTGGGGTAGGCCGATAGTATAACGCGTGCTGTGTTTGCTCCTATGCCCGATACGGTTATGAGTAATCGGAACATCTCACGCTCTTCAAGAGAGGCAAATCCGAACAGACTATAAGTGTCTTCACGGATAACTTCATGTACATATAGTTTAGTTTGTTGCTGGTCTTTTATAGTGGTGTATGTACCAAGCGAGATACTCATTATGTATCCCACTCCACCACAATCAATAACAGCATAAGTAGCTGTACACTCAGATAATGGACCTTTTATATAGTCAATCATACCTTAAAAACTCTGAAGAGATGAAAAAAAATCTCCCAAAAGTACAACAATAAAGGGAAAGAGCAAAATTTGATTTTCTGATGTTGAGTTGTTGAATGATGCAAACAAACGTGACATTACTGAAGATACATAGCAAACATCTTCATACAAATGCTCTAAGCACCTTTTTCTGAATGAAGTATTGTCATAGCCACGATGATAGGCAATTGTTAT